>CANEVR010000004.1 GCA_947442505.1 Flavobacteriales bacterium
CCACCCGTAGGACCTGCATTGGGTTCTAAAGGTGTAAACATCATGGAGTTCTGTAAGCAGTTCAATGCTAGAACACAAGATAAAGCTGGAAAGGTTTGCCCAGTGCTGATTACAGTTTATGCTGACAAGTCTTTTGACTTTGTTATCAAAACTGCACCAGCCGCGACACAGTTGATGGAAGCATCGAAAGTGGCCAAAGGATCTGCAGAACCTAACCGTAAGAAAGTAGGAACTGTGACCTGGGACCAAGTTCGTGCTATCGCAGAAGACAAGATGCCTGATTTAAACTGCTTTACCATCGAATCAGCAATGAGCATGGTAGCTGGAACAGCAAGAAGCATGGGTATTCAGGTTACAGGAGATCGCCCATTTTAATCTAAAAAACTGAGAAATGGCAACGATTACAAAGAACCGAAAAGCAGTAGCAGGGAAGTTTGACGCCAATAAGGCGCACACCTTGTTAGAAGCTGCTAATGTGGTGAAAAGCATCACCACCACCAAGTTCGATGCATCAGTGGATATCGCAGTTCGTCTCGGTGTAGATCCAAAGAAATCCAACCAAATGGTTCGTGGAACGGTATCTCTTCCTCACGGAACAGGTAGAACCGTTCGTGTTTTGGTATTGTGTACTCCCGACAAGGAGGCAGAAGCCAAGGCAGCCGGAGCAGATCACGTTGGTTTGACGGAGTACATCGACAAGATTAAAGCGGGATGGACCGATGTTGACGTTATTATTACCACACCCAGCGTAATGGGTCAGGTGGGAGCCTTAGGTAGAATACTCGGACCACGAGGATTGATGCCTAACCCCAAAACCGGAACAGTTACGATGGATGTCGGCAAAGCAGTTACTGAGAAAAAGGCAGGTAACATTGATTTCAAAGTGGACAAAGCAGGTATCGTTCATGCTAGCATCGGACGTGTGAGCTTTGATTCCCAAAAGTTGGCTGAAAATGCCCAAGAACTTTTAGGCACTATCATGAAACTTAAGCCCTCAGCTGCAAAAGGTACTTATGTAAAGAGCATTTATTTGTCCTCTACCATGAGTGCTGGTGTACCAGTAGATACTCGATCAGCTAACTAATCAGGTCAAATTCGGAGGAACTTAAAATGAACAAAGACCAAAAGAATCAGCAAATTGCAGAGCTAGTAGAATTGTTGAATAATACCAACATTTTCTACTTTGCGGACACTGCAGCACTGAACGCCGAAGCGACCAGCAACCTTCGTAGAGAATGCTTCAAGAACAACGTCACCATGCGTGTTGTAAAAAACACCTTGTTGAAGAAAGCTTTGGAGCGCATCGAAGGAAAAGAGATTTCACCATTGTTTGATGCTTTAAAAGGCAACACTGCTGTTATGACAGCAGATGTGGTAAATGTCCCTGCTCGTTTGATCAAGGAGTTTAGAAAGAAACACGGAAAACCTTTTTTGAAGGGTGCCTTCATCATGGAGGATTGCTATGTAGGTGATGATATGTTAGACACTCTAGTTGCTATGAAGAGCAAAGAAGAGTTGGTTGGCGACATCATCGGATTGTTGCAATCTCCTGCAAGAAATATCATTTCAGCATTGCAGGCACACGCGGAAAAGAAATCCGAACCAGCGCAAGAGGAACAAAGCGCTTAATTTGTTCCAAAAAAATTAAAGAACCTTTTAAAAATCAAATACAATGGCAGATTTGAAAGCTATGGCGGAAAGCCTGGTTAACTTAACAGTAAAAGAAGTTAACGAGTTGGCTACCATTTTGAAAGACGATTATGGAATTGAGCCAGCTGCTGCAGCAGTAGTTATGGCTGGTCCAGGCGCTGGCCCAGCAGCAGAAGAAAAGACATCTTTTGATGTAATTTTGACTGAGGCAGGTGCCAACAAATTGGCAATCGTTAAACTTGTAAAAGATCTTACTGGTCTTGGCTTGAAAGAAGCCAAAGATGTAGTAGATAAAGCTCCATCACCTTTGAAGAGCGGTGTTACCAAAGACGAAGCAAACGGCTTGAAAACACAACTTGAAGAAGCAGGAGCAAAAGTTGAGATCAAGTAATTTACAACAACACTTCTAAGTTTAGGCCTCCCGTAAATCGGGGTGGCCTAAACTTGTTTTCATGACAGTAGGTCTGTCAAATTGTTTAGAGTATTTCGTGAACCATTAATAGAACGACCCTTGGCAACGCTAAAAAAAACAGAGGATAGAGTAAATTTCTCGTCCACCAAAAGTTTCTACGATTACCCAGATTTTCTAGAAATTCAGTTGGCCTCATTCCGTGAGTTCTTCCAGTTGGAAACCAATCCAGAGAACCGCAGCAATGAAGGTCTATTTAAAGTATTTGCTGAGAATTTCCCCATCACAGACACACGCAATCAGTTTGTCTTGGAATTCTTAGACTATTTTATCGATCCCCCCCGTTACACCATTGATGAGTGTATCGAGCGTGGATTGACCTATAGCGTCCCGCTAAAAGCAAAATTGAAATTGTATTGTACCGATCCTGAGCATGAAGACTTTGAAACCATCGTTCAGGATGTTTATTTGGGTACAATCCCTTATATGACGCCCCAAGGATCATTTGTGATCAATGGAGCAGAGCGTGTAATTGTTTCTCAATTGCACCGTTCACCTGGTGTGTTCTTTGGCCAAAGCCGTCACGCCAATGGTACTAAATTATACAGTGCCCGTATCATTCCTTTCAAGGGTTCTTGGATTGAATTTGCAACGGACATTAATAACGTAATGTACGCCTATATCGACCGTAAAAAGAAGTTACCTGTAACAACTTTATTGCGTGCGATAGGTTACGAAAGTGATCGTCAAATCCTTGAAATTTTTAACCTTGCTGAAGAAGTTAAGGTTTCTAAAGCTGGTCTTTCTCGTGTTTTAGGAAGAAGATTGGCCGCACGTGTGTTGCGCACTTGGATTGAGGATTTTGTTGATGAAGATACAGGTGAAGTTGTTTCTATCGAAAGAAATGAAGTTGTGCTTGATCGTGAGGTTGTCCTAGAGGAACAACACATCGATCAAATCGTTGATAGTGGAGCTAAAGTGGTTATTCTTCACAAAGAAGAAAGCAATGCTGCTGATTTTACCATTATCCACAATACTTTGCAAAAGGATACTACCAATTCTGAAAAAGAAGCAGTAGAATATATTTATCGTCAGTTGCGCAACGCGGAGCCACCAGATTTGGAGACTGCGCGCAGTGTCATTGATAAGTTGTTCTTCTCAGAACAACGTTATGATTTAGGAGAAGTTGGTCGTTTCCGCATCAACCGCAAGTTGGGATTGAATATCGATCCTAATCAAAGAACATTGACCAAAGAAGACATCATGTCCATCATCACTTATTTGATTGAGTTGGTGAATTCAAAGGCTGATGTTGATGATATCGATCACTTGTCCAATCGTCGTGTACGTACTGTTGGCGAACAATTGTATAATCAGTTCGCAGTTGGTTTGGCCCGTATGGCCCGCACCATCCGTGAGCGTATGAACGTTCGTGACAATGAGGTATTTACCCCGATTGACTTGATCAATGCCAAGACCTTGAGTTCAGTAATTAACTCTTTCTTTGGTACCAATCAGTTGTCTCAGTTTATGGACCAAACCAATCCTTTGTCTGAAGTGACGCACAAGCGTCGTATGTCAGCCTTGGGACCCGGCGGTCTTTCCAGAGAGCGTGCGGGCTTTGAGGTTCGTGACGTTCACTACACGCACTATGGTCGTTTGTGTACCATTGAAACACCAGAAGGACCAAACATCGGTTTGATTTCTTCATTGTGTGTTTACGCAAAAATTAATCGTCTTGGATTTATCGAGACACCTTACCGTAAGGTGGACAATGGTAAAGCCAATATGAATAACGAGGGTGTTATTTATTTGACTGCGGAAGATGAGGATTCAAAAGTAATTGCGCAGGCCAATGCTGACGTGGATGAGAAAGGTAATTTCCTTACCCCACAAGTGAAGGCCCGTTTGGAAGGTGACTTCCCAATTATTCCTCCAACAGATTTGAGTTTGATGGACGTTGCGCCCAATCAAATTGCTTCTATCGCGGCCTCATTGATTCCGTTTTTGGAGCATGATGATGCCAACCGTGCCTTGATGGGATCAAACATGATGCGTCAAGCTGTACCTTTGATGAGACCTGAAGCACCAATCGTTGGTACAGGTTTAGAGGGTAGAGTAGCTAAGGACTCTCGTGTTTTGTTGACTGCAGAAGGTGATGGTGTTGTTGAATTTGTTGATGCCAACGAAATTAGAATTCGTTACAAGCGCAATGAAGAAGATGAGTTGGTGAGTTTTGACTCAGCTGTGAAATCTTACAATATTCGTAAATTCTCCAAGACCAATCAAAGTATGTGCGTTAACCTTCGTCCTATTGTGATGAAAGGAGATCGTGTAACTGAGGGACAAATCATGGTAGAAGGTTACGGAACACGTCAGGGAGAATTGGCATTGGGTAGAAACTTAAAAGTGGCTTTCATGCCATGGAAGGGTTACAACTTTGAGGATGCCATCGTGATCTCTGAGCGCGTTGTGCGTGATGATATCTTTACTTCTATACACGTAGATGAGTACATCACTGAGGTGAGAGATACCAAGCGTGGTGTAGAGGAATTGACAGCAGATATTCCAAACGTTTCAGAAGAAGCCACCAAGGATTTGGATGAAAACGGAATCATCCGTGTAGGAGCTGAAGTGAAGGAAGGTGATATCTTAATTGGTAAAATCACGCCAAAAGGTGAAACTGATCCAACTCCAGAAGAGAAATTATTGCGTGCCATCTTTGGTGACAAAGCAGGTGATGTGAAGGATGCTTCTTTGAAAGTTCCGCCAGCAGCTGCAGGTGTTGTCATTGACAAGAAATTGTTCCAACGCCAAATCAAAGAGAAGAAGGCATTAAAGACAACAGAAAAAGCGCAAGTAGACCAATTGGATCGTGAGCACGAAAAAGAAGTTGCTGATTTGAAGCGCATCTTGGTGGAGAAATTGTTGGCTTTGGTGAAAGAGAATACCTCACAAGGCGTTTTCAATTACTTCAAAGAAGAGCAAATCAAGAAAGGAACCAAGTTCAATGCGAAAGCTTTAATGACCATTGACTACAGTGTTGTAAATTCAGATGCTTGGACCAAGGACAATCACATCAATGAGTTGGTAAAACGCGCCATTCACAACTACAATTTGAAATACAATGAGTCGTTGGGTGGATACAAGCGCAAGAAATTCCAATTAACCGTTGGTGATGAATTACCAGCAGGTATCGTGAAGTTGGCTAAGGTTTACATCGCTCAAAAACGTAAGTTGAGAGTAGGTGATAAGATGGCTGGTCGTCACGGAAACAAGGGTATTGTTGCCCGTATTGTCCGTGATGAAGACATGCCGTTCTTAGAGGATGGAACACCAGTAGATATCGTTTTGAATCCACTAGGGGTACCATCACGTATGAACTTGGGTCAGATTTATGAAACCGTTTTGGGATGGGCAGGTTTGAAGTTGGGTAAAAAGTATGCTACACCCATTTTTGATGGAGCTAACTTTGACGACATCAATGCTTATACTGACGAAGCGGGAGTACCTAGATATGGTGTTACCTATCTTTATGATGGAGGAACAGGTGAGCGTTTTGAGCAACAGGCTACAGTGGGTGTGATCTACATGATCAAATTGAGCCACATGGTAGATGACAAGATGCACGCTCGTTCTATCGGACCATACTCTTTGATTACCCAACAACCATTGGGTGGTAAAGCACAGTTTGGAGGTCAGCGTTTTGGAGAGATGGAGGTTTGGGCGTTGGAGGCATTTGGTGCTGCCAATATCCTACAAGAAATCTTGACCGTTAAGTCGGATGACGTAATGGGAAGAGCCAAGACGTATGAGTGCATTGTTAAAGGTGAAAATATGCCAACCCCAGGAATCCCAGAATCATTCAATGTATTGTTGCATGAGTTGAGAGGATTGGGATTGAACATCACTTTGAACCCCACCAATCCAACCAATCAAAACTAAGTTATCGTAGAACTTTATATAGAAAGCAATGCTTCAATCAAAGAAAGTAAATAAGCAATCAAGCGACTTTAAGTCGATAACCATCAGTTTGGCATCACCAGAGAGCATCTTAGATCGCTCTCATGGTGAAGTGCTAAAGCCTGAAACCATCAATTACCGCACATACAAGCCAGAAAGAGATGGTTTGTTTTGTGAGAAAATTTTTGGGCCAGTAAAGGACTACGAATGTCATTGCGGTAAGTACAAGCGTATTCGCTATAAAGGAATCGTTTGTGACCGTTGTGGAGTAGAGGTTACTGAAAAGAAAGTGCGTCGTGAGCGTATGGGACACATTTCCCTTACAGTTCCTGTAGCTCACATTTGGTATTTCCGTTCATTGCCCAATAAAATTGGATATTTGTTGGGAATGCCCACCAAGAAGTTGGATCAAATCATTTATTATGAGCGTTATGTTGTAATCAATGTTGGTCCGGCGGTAAATGCTGAAGGAAATGCATTCATGGAGAACGACTTCTTGACAGAAGAAGAGTACATGGATGTCTTGGAGAAATTGCCAAGAGAGAATCAGTTTTTGGATGACAAAGATCCCAATAAGTTTGTTGCCAAAATGGGTGCGGATGCATTGCATGAAATGTTGTCTCGTATCAATTTGGATGAATTGTCTTTTGATTTAAGACACAAAGCCAATACAGAAACTTCACAACAACGCAAAAATGAAGCTTTAAAGCGTTTGCAAGTTGTTGAAGCATTCCGTGATGCCAATACCCGTATTGTGAATAAGCCAGAGTGGATGATTACACGCGTTGTGCCTGTAATTCCACCCGAATTGCGCCCATTGGTTCCATTGGATGGTGGTCGTTTTGCCACTTCTGACTTGAATGATTTGTACCGTCGTGTTATTATTCGTAACAACCGTTTGAAGCGTTTGGTAGAAATCAAAGCGCCAGATGTGATTTTGCGTAATGAGAAACGTATGTTGCAAGAGGCGGTGGATTCATTGTTTGATAATAGCCGCAAGTCTTCAGCAGTGAAGACAGAGAGCAATCGTCCTTTGAAGTCATTGTCTGATTCCTTGAAAGGAAAGCAAGGTCGTTTCCGTCAAAACTTGTTGGGTAAGCGTGTTGACTATTCAGCGCGTTCTGTTATTGTCGTAGGTCCAGAGTTAAAATTGCATGAGTGCGGTTTGCCCAAGGACATGGCAGCAGAATTGTTCAAGCCATTTATCATCCGCAAGATGATTGAGCGTGGAATTGTGAAGACTGTTAAATCAGCCAAGAAAATTGTAGATAAGAAAGAAGCCATTGTTTGGGATATTTTGGAGAACGTATTGAAAGGACATCCAGTTCTTTTGAACCGTGCCCCAACCCTTCACAGATTAGGTATTCAAGCATTCCAACCAAAATTGATTGAGGGCAAGGCCATTCAATTGCATCCGTTGGTTTGTACGGCCTTCAACGCTGACTTTGATGGTGACCAGATGGCGGTTCACGTTCCACTTGGACCTGCAGCCATTTTGGAAGCCCAATTGTTGATGTTGGCTTCTCATAACATTTTGAATCCTGCTAACGGAGCGCCAATCACGGTACCTTCTCAGGACATGGTATTGGGATTGTACTACATCACCAAATCACGTGTTGGTACTCCCGAGCATCCTTGCAAAGGAGAGAACATGACGTTCTATTCTCCAGAGGAGGTAATCATTGCCTTCAATGAAGGCAAGTTGGATTTGCACGCCAATATTAAGGTTCGTTGGACTGACTATGCAGGAAATGCATCCATCATTGAAACAACATGTGGACGTGTCATTTTCAACGAGGTTGTTCCAAAAGAAGTTGGTTTCATCAATCAATTATTGACCAAGAAAGCATTAAGAGATATCATTGGAGACATCTTAAAGATTGTTGGTGTAGCGCGTGCTGCCAAGTTCTTGGATTCAATGAAAGATTTGGGATACTATTGGGCCTTTAGAGGTGGATTGTCCTTTAAGTTGACAGACGTTGTTATTCCTGCTGAGAAAGATAAGTTGGTGAGCTTGGCTACTGAGAAAGTAACTGAGGTATTTGAGAACTATAACATGGGTCTTATCACCAACAACGAACGTTACAACCAGGTTATTGACATTTGGACCAATACCAATTCACGTTTGACCAATATATTGATGGACCGCTTGAAGTCGGATCAGCAAGGTTTCAACAGCATCTACATGATGTTTGATTCTGGAGCCCGTGGTTCCAAGGAGCAGATTCGTCAGTTGGCTGGTATGCGTGGTTTGATGGCTAAGCCGCAAAAGAACGCTGCTGCAGGTGGACAAGACATGATTGAGAACCCGATCTTGGCGAACTTCAAAGAAGGTTTGTCGATCTTGGAGTACTTCATCTCTACCCATGGTGCGCGTAAAGGTTTGGCCGATACGGCATTGAAAACAGCTGATGCTGGATACTTGACGCGTCGTCTTGTTGACGTTGCCCAAGATGTTATCATCAATGAAGTGGATTGCGGAACTTTGAGAGGATTGGTTACTTCCGCATTGAAGAAGGCCGATGATGTTGTTGAAAGTTTGAGAGACCGCATTTTAGGACGTGTAAGCGTTCATGATATTTACCACCCAGAAACAGGAGAGTTGATTGTTGAAGCAGCGCAAGAAATTACTGAAGATTTTGCAGATGCCATTGACAATGCAGGTATAGAGGAAGTTGAAATTCGTTCTGTATTAACTTGTGAAAGCAAACGAGGAGTTTGTGCCAAGTGTTACGGCCGTGATTTGGCTTCAGGTAAAATGGTTCAAGAAGGTTTGGCTGCCGGTGTTATCGCAGCACAATCAATTGGTGAGCCTGGTACACAGTTGACGTTGCGTACATTCCACACGGGTGGTGCGTCTTCAGCTAGTGCCATTGATAATGATATCCTTGCCAAGTACAGCGGTTTGGTTGAAATCGATGAATTGCGCACAGTAGAGAATGCTCAAGGAAAAACCATCGTTGTTTCTCGTTCATCGGAATTGAAAATCACAGATGAAAAATCAGGTGCAACGGTGATGACTGTTAATCTTCCATACGGATCAACATTGATGGTAAAGCACAATGATACGGTCAAGAAGGGAGATGTGTTGTGTGAGTTTGACCCATTCAACAGTGTCATCATCACAGAAGAAGATGGTAATGTTCAATTTGAAGCTGTAGAGGAAGGAATTACTTTCAAAACAGAGGTCGATGAGCAAACCGGTTTCTCTGAAAAGATTATCATTGAATCAAAGGATAAGAAAAAGAATCCGAGCATCAAGATTGTTCGCAACAAGGAAGAAGTTCGTGAATACTCACTTCCAGTTGGAGCTCACTTGAATGTTGAAGCAGGACAGAAGTTAACCAAAGGTACCATCTTGGCTAAGATTCCAAGAATGGCCGGTCGTGGTGGTGATATCACCGGAGGTCTTCCTCGTGTAACTGAATTGTTTGAAGCACGTAATCCATCTAATCCAGCTGTTGTTTCTGAGATTGACGGTATCGTGAAGTATGGTAACACCAAGCGTGGTAATCGTGAGATCACGGTACAATCAAGGACTGGTGAAGAGCGCAAGTATTTGATTCCATTGTCCAAGCATATCTTGGTTCAATCAGAAGATTTTGTTCGTGCAGGTATGCCGTTGTCAGATGGTGCTGTTTCTCCAGGCGATATCCTAGATATCCAAGGTCCAACAGCAGTGCAAGAGTACTTGGTGAATGAAATTCAAGAGGTTTACCGTTTGCAAGGTGTGAAAATCAATGACAAACATTTTGAGGTGATTGTTCGTCAGATGATGCGTAAAGTGGAAATCACGGATGCTGGAGATAGCCGTTTCTTGGAGAATACATCAGTTGACAAAGCTGAGTTCTTGGAAGAAAATGATTTGTTGTTCGATAAAGTAGTGATCATCGAGCCCGGAGAAACGGATCGTTACAAAGCAGGTCAGATCATCACAGTTCGTCAAATGCGTGATGAGAATACCAATTTGAAACGCAATGATCAGAAGGAGATGGAAGCAAGACCTGCTATTACAGCAACCGCGCGTCCAATGCTCCAAGGAATCACCCGTGCTTCATTGCAGACTGAATCATGGATCTCTGCGGCATCTTTCCAAGAGACCACGAAAGTATTGAATGAGGCTGCTGTTCAAGGTAAAACAGATTATCTCATCGGATTGAAAGAAAACGTTATCGTGGGTCACCACATCCCAGCTGGTTCTGGTGTGAGAAGATTCCAGAAGATGATTGTTGGATCCAATAAAGAGTATGTGGAATTGATGGCGAAGAGAGATAGTGAATAATTATTGAATCATAAATGAAACCTTAAAAACCCTCTACGTGTAGAGGGTTTTTTATTGTATCTTGTAACGATATTAAGAATAATTAGAATTTTTTCTTTACTGATGATTCGTAATCATTTGCTTGCTCAACCCAAGATAGACAACGGAACTGCATTGTAAGTGCCGATTTACCGTTAATTAAAAACGAATTATCCGCAGAAAGATTATAATTTTCAGCAACCAATTTACTATTGATTAAGTTGAGTAAAGGCAAGTTCAAGGGTGCAAAAGAATTTTAAGATAGAAAACTTTAAATGAACAAATTTTTCGATGATTGAAAGGGTGAATGTTCTCAGACAGATGATTTGGTGATATTGGGAATTAAGATATAATGTGAAGCCAACAATATTAAAATATCAAACACGATTATCTTCGATGGAGGTGGAGTCCGTTATTGATAAAATTATAGCTGAATCCAATAAGTTGAGTGTTCACAAACGCTTTTTAAAGATTACAATCAACTGCCTGATAGAGTTGATTGATAATGCTTTTCGTTATACTTCTGAGGCCTCTGATGTTTGGATCGAAATTGAGTTATCACCTGAACAGGTATCTTTTGTTGTAATGAATCAATCCACGTTGAGTGATGTAGAAGTTTTAATGCTTCAGGTTGAAAGTTACAAGCGAATGTCAGATGATGAGTTGGATTTGTTGTATCGGCAAAAGCTGTCAAACAATTCTTTCAATGAACGCGGTGGTGCTGGATTGGGGCTATTGCAAATCATGCGAAAAGATTGTTTGAAAGAGATTGTGATTTCACCCAAGTTGGGTGTGTCGAGTAACGTATACTGCAGGGTCTATTTGAAATTGAAAAAATACAATCATGAAGAGTGATTTGATTATTCTTTCCTCAAAGAATAACCGAGTGCGCATCAATGTCCTTCCTGTTAATGCCCAAATGGCTGACAAATCGAACTTTGTTAGGACCAAATGGAAAACACAATACTTCTTTTTGTTTCATTTCTTCAACAAATGCTGCGGCACCTTGCGGATCAATGGTTTCTGCAATGACAATGTTGGTTTGAACAGGGTAAACCGAAGAGATATTGGGATGTGTCAATAATATTTCTCCCAAATGCTTGGCATTTTGATGGTCATCTCGCAGTCGTTCAATGTTGTTTTTTAATGCAAATAGTCCCGCAGCGGCAATGATGCCCGCTTGACGCATACCGCCGCCCAAAGATTTTCTTCTTCTTCTGGCTCTTTCAATGAAATCTTTGTTTCCAAGTAATAATGATCCCACAGGAGCCCCTAACCCTTTGCTGAGGCAAATGCTGATTGAGTCAAAAGATTGTGCATATTCAACTGGTGAGATTCCAGTTTCTATCAAGGCATTGAATAATCTTGCACCGTCGCAATGCAGTTTCAATCCGTATGTTTGGCAAACACTTTTTATTTTTTTGATTTCATTAAAATCCCAAATGGCACCACCACCTTTATTCATGGTGTCCTCGATGCACACCAGACTAGTCAAGGGTAGATGAATGTCATTTTTATTGTTGATGTTGGATACAACATCATCAGCCGTGAACATTCCAAAAGGCTTTTCTATCAAACGCACACTGCAGCCTGAATTCAAAGCTATTCCACCACCTTCATAAATATAGATATGGGCCAGATTGGAGCAAATCACCTCATCACCCGGTTGGGTGTGAACATTGATGGCGATTTGATTGGTCTGGGTTCCTGAGCTGCAATACAACGCCGCTTCCATGCCAAACAATTCTGCTGCGTATTTCTGCAGCGCATTCACTGATGGATCTTCACCAAACACATCATCACCAAGCGGAGCTTGAAACATGGCATCCTTCATTTCTTTTGAAGGAAGTGTGAATGTATCACTGCGTAAATCAAGCATATCAGTTGTTTTGTGTTTTGAACTCAGAGGTTAAGTGAAAGGTCAATTCGGGATAGTTGTTTTGTTCCATGTCCAAGATAAATTTACTTGGAGCCAAATACACATCATGCCCCTCTTTGTCAATCACCATATTGTTGCCTTTGATTCTTTTGAACTCTCCTAATTTGGCATCATCTGTTGATGTAATCCAGCAAGCTTTGTAAAATGCTTTGGTTTCAAAATCACACTTTGCACCATACTCATGTTCCAACCTGTATTTGATTACTTCAAATTGCAATTCACCAACGGTACCTACTACTTTCCTAGAACCTGGTTCTTGTAAAAACAATTGAGCTACCCCTTCTTCTGTGAGTTGACGTATACCTTTGTCCAGTTGCTTGGACTTCATCGGGTCTTTATTGATAAGCTCTTTGAATATTTCAGGTGAGAAGTTGGGGATTCCGCGGTATTGGAAATTTTCTCCTTCAGTTAATGTATCTCCAATTTTAAAATTTCCGGTATCATACAATCCAATGACATCGCCGGGATAGGCTTCTTCCACTGTGCTTTTGGCGGATGCCATAAAAGTTACAGGGTTGGGATATTTGAATTCCTTTGCCAAGCGGGTATGCTTGTAAAATTTATTTCTTTCAAAAACACCAGAGACCACGCGCAAGAAGGCGATACGATCGCGGTGACGAGGATCGATGTTGGCGTGAATTTTAAATACAAACCCGCTGAATTTCTTTTCTTCAGGTGCTATAAATTTTATATCACTCTCCCTGCCTTTGGGATAGGGAGCAATCTCAATGAATTTATCCAAAAGCTCTTGAACCCCAAAATTGTTCATGGCTGATCCAAAGAAAACGGGAGCCAGCTCTCCATTGAGATAGCGTTCTGTATCAAATGGCTCATAGACCGAATCTATGAGCTCGATATCTTCTCTTAATTGCGCAGCATATTCTCCACAAAACTGATCAACCTTGGGGTCATTGATGTCATCAACAGATACCACTTCATCGTTGATTTTTGTTTTCAGCGATTCAAATAAGTTTAATGCTTTGTCATAAATCTTGTAAACACCTTTGAATGAATACCCCTTGGAGATGGGCCATGATAAAGGTTGAACTTTGATGTCCAGCTTCTTTTCCACCTCATCCAATAGATCAAATGGATCTTGTCCTTCCAAGTCCATTTTGTTAATAAAGACAATCACGGGCGTGTTGCGCATTCTACAAACCTGCATCAGACGTTCAGTTTGTGACTCAACACCTTTGACACTATCGATAACCAGAATTACACTATCGACGGCTGTTAGAGTTCTGTATGTATCTTCTGCAAAATCTTTGTGACCGGGAGTGTCCAACAAATTAATTTGCATGCCGTTGTATTCAAAGACCATCACTGAAGTAGCTACAGAGATTCCTCTTTGTCGCTCAATCTCCATAAAATCGGAAGCGGCGGTTTTGGTAATCTTGTTGCTTTTTACCGCTCCTGCCGTTTGAATGGCACCTCCAAATAACAATAACTTTTCTGTAAGGGTTGTCTTACCCGCATCCGGGTGAGAAATAATGGCAAAGGTCCTTCTGCGACCAATCTCTTGCAATCTGTCCATTGGACAAAGATAAGCTTTCAGAAATCATGTGAGTCGATACCGCTGCTCTTTATTTTTAAGATTGCTATTGTCTGTAAAGGTTATCAGTTGACGTTCAATCAATGGGGTTAAATAGGCTAGCTTGTTATTGCTCTGGTATGTTAATCCCAATACATCTTCTATCAATTCACGTCCTGATTTTGGACCTTCTTCGCAGGCTTGCAAAATGCGAAGATGCTTTTCATTCAACGCTATTGACTTTAAGCGTTTTTGTTTTTTGGGTTGATAGCTTTTTCGTGATTCGTAAACGCCAAGTGTAGGTGTCAATAGTTTTTGACCCTTTTCTTGAACGACCCAATTCAAATAGTCTTCTATTTTGGATGCCAAGTAGTAGGGTAGGTTGAGTAAAGTGAAACTTTTGCCATTGGGCGTAGTTATTTCATCTATCGTTATTCGGCCATCGTAGAATCTAACCGCCAAATGGATGGGCGATTGATCCATGAAGAGATGCAATGATCTTAATTTACCGGTTGGTCCTGATTTTACCTCAATGGGAATAACATGTCCATTGTAATTAAAGACATAATCCAGTTCCGCCTCTGATTGCTTCTTGTTGCGTACCCAAAAGTTCAGTTGACTCAAACTTAATGTTTGTATCGATAACAATTCCTGACCAACCCAATGTTCGATCATGCGACCTTGATATTCATGTTGCATTTTAATACTACCCAATAGATCTTTTTGAGCGCCTAAAAAATGGTTGACCATTCCAGTATCTATGAATTGAAAACGCGGAGTTTTTTGATGGTCTTGAATAATGGGTATGGTTGCAGCAGTTGTTGGATAAATCAATTGAACCAAATGCGTTTTTTCTAAGTCCCTTATCACTTCTGCGATGGCCTTGGAAGTGTAGTTGTTTTGTCCAAATTTTTGAAATGAGGCTCTAAGTCCAGCCATTTTCATGGCCTGCGGTATGGCGTATTTGATTAATTGCAATTGAGGTAAATTCTTGACATATCGTTCGGCATCGTGGAAATAGGACTGTATGAGACCATCGTATATTTTCTTGAGCGCTGTGAGGTCTTTGGTTTCTTGATATACTTTGATTACTTCCGGCATTCCCCCAATAATGGCAAATGAATGAAATGCATGAAAGAGACTGTCTTGTGCGAAGGAGGGCATGGGTATGGTATGAAACACCTCATAATGTTGATTCATATCCATGGCCATCAAGTATTCTTCAAAATTGAAAGGTCTAAGAACTTTGAATTCAACACGACCTACTGGAAAATGCAATGACTTTCCCATGATGGTTTCCAGCATGCTGCCTGCGGTAATCACGCAAAGCTCAGGTAGGTCTTCCATAAAATACCGAAGTCGGTTCAACATTTCAGGCATTTCTTGAATTTCATCAATAAACAAGAGGGTGTCTTTCATTTTTTGCAAAGACATTTTTTTCTCTAAGAATATTCTGGTAACCAATTCATTGATGTCATATTCCTTTTTAAAGAGAGCTGCATCCCTGTTGTTTTCTAAATTGAGGTAGATGTATTGATTGAATTGTTTGCCAAAGGCATTTATAGCTGTCGTTTTCCCAACTTGTCGAGCACCTCTGATGATTAAGGGTTTTCTCCATTTCGAAAAACGCCATTCCTCTAATTCCTTTAAAACTCTTCTTTGAAACATGCTGCAAATTTATAAAAAATTCTCAAAGTAAGGGTTATTTTTTATGAATTTAGATTCAAAGTAAGGGTTATTTTTAATTGAAATCATCCCAAAGTCAGGGTAATTTAGAGCATGATTGGATTTGAAAGTCGTTATATTTGAGCATGAAGAAAAAACTGGAAGTGATTGCCACTGATGTGGTTCATGTATTGGAGGCCAATAAATTAGGTGTAGATCGCATAGAGTTGTGCAGTGCTTTATCTGCGGATGGGTTGTCTCCCAGCCATGGTATGGTTAAATGGGCGGTCGATCATGCTCAGGTGCCCGTTATGGTTATGATTCGTCCAAGAGAAGGGGATTTTATTTATAATGATCAGGAGTTAGAAGTGATGCTTGATGAGGTAAGTTGGGCCAAAACTTGTGGAGCAGAAGGGATTGTAGTTGGAGTTTTAACATCAGATAATCAAGTCAACATTCCGGCCATGAAGCGCATTGTTCAATTGTCTTACCCTATGGAAGTCACTTTTCATCGTGCGATTGATGTGGTGATGGATCCTTTGAAATCTTTGGAGGAGATTATTGATTTGGGGTGCACACGCATTTTAACCTCCGGACAGCAATCCTCTTGTATTGATGGGAAGGATTTGATACTTCAATTGCAGCACAAGGCTGAGGATAGAATTGTTATTATGGCGGGAGCAGGAATTAACGCCAATACCATTGATAAGATTTGTTGTAATGAAATCGCTGAGTATCATATGAGTGGATTAAATAGAATGGAGCCTTGCAATAAACAAGAATTGGTCTTTGGCACATCAATGGTTTCGCGGGTATCTGATATTAGTCAAGTATTGGCAAAGTTGCGGGCATAAAAAAAGCCTCCCAAAGGAGGCTTTTAAATATTTGCTTTGTTCATTAGTGTTGAACAGGTGCTTTTCTTTCTTGGATACGGCTAGCTTTACCAGTCAATTTACGCAAGTAGAAAATACGCGCTCTACGAACCTTACCACGCTTATTCACTTCAATGGTTTCAATGAAGGGAGTATTGATTGGGAAAATACGCTCTACACCAACACCA
Organism: Flavobacteriales bacterium; assembly: GCA_947442505.1. Taxonomy (GTDB): domain Bacteria; phylum Bacteroidota; class Bacteroidia; order Flavobacteriales_D; family Sanyastnellaceae; genus CAMCTV01. The sequence continues at coordinate 16,518 of CANEVR010000004.1, forward strand.
CCACTCATTTTACGGATAGTGAAAGTTTCAGTAGAACCTGTTCCACGACGCTGAATAACAACACCGGTAAAGGTTTGTGGACGCTCTTTGTTTCCTTCTTTAATCTTGTAAGTAACAGATATGGTGTCACCTGCTTGAAATGGCGTGAATTCACGTGCAGGATTCAATTGCTTTTCTAATTCTTTGATGCGGTTCATGACGTACTTTTTTTAACCTTTTAAGGGTTGCAAATATAAACTTAAACTCAGAATTTCCAAAACCTTTTTTACTTTAATGTAAATTTTATTGGAACAGTCATTTTAACCTTCACCGGTTTTCCATTTTGGTATCCAGGTTCAAAGCGTTTCAAAGATCTTACTGCTTTGATGGCTTCTCGCTCAAGACCAGCTCCGTCTTTGACTCCTCGGATGACTTTTACATCTTCTACATAGCCTTCTTTGTTTACAACAAACTGGACATAAACTGTTCCTTGTATGTTGTTTTCTTTTTCGATTTCAGGGTAATGTGTCAGTCGTGCAATGGCCATTTGAACATCCCCGTCACTGTATTTGGGCATTTGTTCTACCATTGTCAGGGGCTCTTCTGTATTGGGCTCAACAGGAATCACTAGTCCCTCATCCTTGACTGGGGATATGGTATCAGATGGTATTTCATTGAAAAGCGCGTTTGGTCCTGTCTTTTTGGGTTCTAGACTTGGAGCTGATGTCCATGATCGAACGAAATTCTTTTGGTATTCTGCCCAAGCTTCTTGTGTGGTGATTTTTTTGTATTCTCCTGAAGCGAAAACCTTTGCAAAAATCTCGAAATTCTCGACACTTTGAAATCCTGTAATGGGGGCAATTGGATTCAGGGCCTCATCAAAGAAAATTAAAGTAGGGTAGGCGTTGACTCCTAGATTCATGGTTAGTTCATGAACACCATTTCTTCCCATTGTACCGGGTTTGAAATCTGGGTTTTTATAGGTTTTGCCTTTGAATACAACAGAATCCCCTGATTCAGCATCAAATTTCACGCAGTAGAAATGCTCGTTCATGTATTTCACCACGTCTGGATGGGTGAAAGTCTGATTGGACATCATTTTACATGGTCCGCACCATTGCGTGTAGACATCAACCATCACCACGCGTGGTTCCTTGGCTTCAGCTGCTTCTAGTTCATCGATTTTCATCCAATGAATTTTCTCTTGAGCAAAAGAAAATTGTCCCCACAAAAGCAGGGACAATAAGTAAGTTATTTTTTTCATGTTTTTCAATTATCTCACACCATTCATCATGGTCAACAATTTCTTGGATAACACAAATAGTACCAAAGATGCTGCACCGGCCATGAAAACAAAGAGCATGAAAAAGTCATACAAGGTATCGATTTCAAATCCGATAAAATGTTTCGTGTTTTTCAAAGTAGAAGTTTCCAAAGTTTTTTGAATCTCCTCTTTTGCTGCAACATCTTTTACATTGGCCATTTGGATTTTTTCCATGGCGATGGCAGGAACATCAGAAATAATCGCCGCTTTTGATTTGTCAAATTCAGCAGGAAGCAATTGAACATTGTTTTTGGTTTGAAGGTCTTCCACCAAAGTGATGGCAATTACGGGCTCTGGATATAATGCACTCAAAGTACCAGCGAATTTATTGGCGGCTGAAGTTGAAAGGAACCAAACGCCCATAAGAAGAGACGCAAATTTGACAGGTGCCAATTTGTTCACCATTGAAAGTCCAATAGGGGATAAACAAAGTTCACCTAGCGTATGAATGGTGTAAAGACTGACGAGCCACATCATGCTTACTTTGACTCCTGGTTGTAAATCTTTTACACCAAAGGCAATCACCAAGTATCCAATGGCCAATAGGAATAGACCTACCGATTGTTTGTAAGGAGAAGCTGGCTCCATGTTTCTTTTGCCCATTACTCCCCACAACCAAACGAAAATGGGAGCGAAGATGACGATAGCGATGGCATTGATACTTTGGAAGTAAGAAGCAGGGATGATTTTATTCATCACCGTTCTGTTGGTTTGTTCTTCTGCAAAATAGGTCAAGGATGCACCTGCTTGTTCAAAGGCTGACCAGAAGAAAATCACGAAGAAGGCAACAATATAGATCACCCAAATTCTTTCTTTTTCAACTTTTGATAGTGTTGGATCAGAAATGATGAATCCTGGCGCTGCAATGGTCAAAGAGAAGATAAAACTTCCAATGATGTCCATTTCTGCGAATTTGAAGAAAATTAAAAATAAACCGACGAAAACAGATCCCCAAACAATCATTGATTTCGATGATACAGGTGCTGTTGAATCTTCCTTTTTCTCTTGGCGTGCGTTGTTGGGTTTTTCTCCAATTTGAACACCTTCAGGTGTGACGATGTATTTGTTTTTTAAAGAGATGAATAAAATTAAACTCAATATCATACCAAAACAAGCGGCTAGGAATCCCCATCTGAAATCTCCTGGATTTCCGGTATCTCCCAAGTATCCGCAAAGCAGCGGAGCAATGAATGCGCCTAGGTTGATACCCATGTAAAAAATAGTGAAAGCCGAATCGACACGCTTGTCGCCTTCAGGATACAACTGTCCCACCATGGTTGAGATGTTGGGTTTGAAGAAACCATTTCCAAAAATCAAGAAACCCAATCCAGTGTACATGATCATGGATGCCATATCCACCTGTGTATAAAAAGTGCCAGCCAAGAACATAAAGAACTGACCAATGGCCATCAAAATACCACCGATAATGATGGATTTTCTATTTCCCCAATAACGGTCGGCCATGTAGCCTCCAATCAATGGCGTTAAGTATACCAATCCAGTGTAACTACCATAAATCTCGGAACCAAAAGACTTATCAAATAAGAGTGCTTTGGTCATGAAAAGCACGAAAAGTGCGCGCATTCCATAGTAAGAGAATCTTTCCCACATCTCTGTAACGAACAATACGTACAATCCTTTGGGGTGACCATTTTGTGTTGCTGACATAATAATTTTATTGTTTTTTCAAATATAACCAATTTCGATGAGTAGCAAAAAAAGAGGCTGTCCTTTTGAGACAGCCTCGTGCAATAATTTTCGTCAAAAATTAATTACAGTTCAATATCGCATATTTGGTCGTAACAGGAGGAACCGGCAGGTAACCTGGCTTTACTACATAAAACCAAATTTCTTGAACATTAGCACCATTGGTAGCGAAGAATTCACTTGGTACTATGGTCAATCTAAATTTACCGGGCTCAGATGCCAAAGGCTCCATTTTTAATGCAGGATTGTTGGTTACATCCGCAGGTTGAGATACCGGGAAAATGTTGATACCGGAACGAGCGGCCATGTATAAGTAACAATCATCAGCACCTAGATTTTGAAGGTTGGTATTTGTTTCTTTGCTGTTGTCATAAGTAATGGTGAAGAAATCATCGATGCGAGAGGCTTCAGGAAAGTAGCAGAATTTATCAGCGCATAGTGCAGGTAAAATGTCGATACGTAAGTCCTCGGTTTTGGCCTCACCAACGCCGTCGCTGCCAAAAGCATTGCCATTGTCCAATTTGGCCAAACAAGAGATTCCTTTGCTATACAAATCCAATGGTGTGCAATTGTAAAATGATGTAGGTACTATTTTTATGGAATAAATCATACCACTCACTCTTTTTAATTTCATGCATTCATTGGAATTTCCCCATTCCCCGTTTCCGCAGGCTGGTCCTGCAGGACTCCAGGTCCACATGTACACTTCGTCCTTAACCTCGGGGTGGGCTTCGAGCATGTGCTTTAAACCATTTGAAGTGGATTTACTGATGTCAATGTAGATGGTAACAGAATCATTGGCATTGGTGGGAGAAGGCAATACAAAAGCTGCTTGTGACCATGCCGAGCAGGTCAATACCATCATTGTAATGAAAGACAATATTTTTTTCATCTTATTTACGTGTCAAATTAAACTTGTATGTTACATTTTTGAAACCGCTAGAGCAAATCCTATTGATGGACAAGTTCATCTCACTGCTGTTTGCGGTAACCATTGAGCCCAATGCGATTTCAGTGGTATCATTGTTACTCACCAGATACAAGGCAGAGGGGGCTATGACATCATCCAAAAACCAAGTTCCTTGATCGCCAAAGAAATTTCGTCCTTTTTCAATGTCTACATGGTATTCGTGCGCTGCAGCATCAAAATGAATGGTCATTGGGGTGATGTTCTCACCAGTGTAAAAACTGGTGAAATCTCTTTGTTCTAGAATGGGACTGTTGGGATCCTGTATGGTGAATTTTGATAACTCCCACATGCCGTCCATGCCAACTTCTTTGTTGGTGAGTGTTCCAAGTTCACCTTTTATTTCTGGTTTACAAGCTACGATGCTCATCGCAAAGGCAGCATATATTAAGAATTTCTTTTTCATCTTTTTGAATGTTATTAATTACAACCACCTTCGGGGTTTCCTGTAAAAAGCGCACTGGTGAACTCATTATTCGGGAATTGCAACGCCATTCCTGGGCAATTCCATGGGGCAGTCCTGATCTTTAAAGTCGTATTGCTTTCCATTGCAATTCGGCGGAATTGATCCAACCATTTGCCTTCACCGATGGTTTCCAAGCGGTATTCTTTTCGGGCAGCTGACTTTACCTCATTGGCGGATGCATTGTTTGATAATGCATTGTTCTGAGTATAGGCTCTAGCGCGAATCGCATTGATGTCAGCGATGGCTTCATTCAACCTTCCTGTTTGTGCATAAGCGATGGCTTCGGCTCTGATCAACATCATTTCTGTTTGGTACATCAATGGAATGTTGAAGGCCACCTTGTCCTGAAATTTGGTCAAGGTGATTTGAGAACCGCTTGTGGCCAACCAAGCATCTTTTCGTTTATCGGCGCTGTTTTGATTGATCAATTGTACAAAAGGAACTTCTAATTCATTGCTTGAGGCATAAGAAGCATCGCTCCATAGGGTTAAATTGGGAGGCAATACACCTGATGCATTGTAGTTTCCAATGAATTCATCCGTTCTCACATCATTGCTAAAGCTAACAATTTTGAAGATGGATTCCTTGTTGTTAGAAGCTGTTAAAGCGGGTACCCCACCTGTTTCAGCAGTGAAAGTTGTCAGAACTTTGCCGGCATTGTTTAATGAACCTCCGAAGGAATAAACGACCTCAGCACCTGGGTTCAAAATGTCAAAGCTGATGTTGGAAGTTTTTCCACCAGGAACATCACAAATGAGTTGATAGGTTACACCACTAATCATTGGAACTGATAATTCTACAGGTATAGTGTCATTGTTGGCGTTGTCAAATGTTGCAACGACACCGCCATTACCCGTGATAGAAAGAGAGGTGTTGTTCCAAACGCTTGCAGCATTGAGATTCAAACGAATGGTGTATTCGCTCACAGTAGGGAAGCGATCAATCGAGTATTGTTCAAAGTTGTTGGCATTGATGACTTCATCACTGTACTGTATGGCCTTGTTGTAATCTCTCATTTGGAAATAAATCATGGCGAGAGCTGCTTTGGCAGCGTTGGCAGAAGCATAATTTCCATTGGAAGAAGGCAGTGTATTAGCAGCAGTCTCCATTTCTGTAACAATAAAGCTATACACTTCGGCAACAGTATTTCTTGCCAATGGCTCGTTGGATGCTTTGTCACGGATGACAATGCCCAAATGACTGTTATCAGAGGTGTAGCCATAAGGTTGGGCCCAAATTTTTACAACATGCCAGTGACAAAAAGCACGGATGAAGCGGGCTTCTGCTTCCATTCTAGAACGGTCTGCATCTGAAAGTCCTTCAATCAAGTCAAAGTTTTCCAACAATGAATTGCATCGGTAAATGGCATAATACAGATCGGCATAAACGCCATTTGTGGTAGGCGTAAAGAAATTGGTTTCTTTGTTGTAAACAGCTTGAAAGTCCAATCCGATGGGCGATGCCAAATTGTTGCTTAACAATTCAGCCAAGTTTTGATAGGATCCATCAAATACATTGGCCATGACATCATAGCAACTGTTCAATAACTTCTGTGCATCTTCCGGTGTTTTTAAAGCATCTTCCGCAAGAATGGCTCCGTTTGGAGGGTAATTCAACATTTTTTCGCACGACACCAAACCCAAGGTGATAATGGATGCCGCAATGAGGATATATTTTTTCATTTTAGGTTTGATTAGAAGTTAGCGGATAAACGTAAGTTAAAGCTGCGCTCTTGCATGGGTGTCAAATAAGTCACGTTGGGACTCAAGTTTCTGTCCTGAGCGTTTTCAAAGTCACGAACAATTTCAGGATCCAATCCAGGGAAGTTGGTGATGGTGAAAACATTGGTAACAAAGAATCCCCAGCTCAATGACTTCAATTTCATGCGCTCAACAATCTCTTTGTCCACATTGAAATCCAAAGAAAGGTTTCTCAATCGCAAGAAGTCTGCATTGTACATGAACAATGATGTGTTCCACCATGGGAAACCTGTTGGAAGACCATAGTTGGTTTCATTCAAAGTTAATGCTCCATAGGTGCTCTCGTCCCCAGGATTTTGCCAACGGTCTAGGATTTCATCTCTCATGTTCCATCCGGTCACAACGCCCAATTGACGCTTGGCCGAAGAGTCAAAGATTTTAGCTCCCAAACTGTAAGTGCACAAAGCAGAAAGCGTGATGTTTCTGAAAGTCCATGTATTGGTGAATCCACCATACATTTTTGGTAATCCGCTTCCTACAAACTTTCTGATGCTGTTGTCGTAGTCATACGTTTCATCACCCTCAAGGTCAAGATAAACGGGTTTACCATTGGCAGGATCAATATGAGAGAATTCTACCAAATAGAAGGATCCAATAGGCTTACCAACGATAACACGAGAGTCATTGGTTCCGCCACTTACAGCATCTGGAGTATAATTACCTATGCTAACCAACTCATTGTAATTGTAGGAGAAATTGGCTGTTGTTTTCCAAGACAATTTGCGGTCTTTCAACCAGTTTACTGTCGTGGTCAATTCCAATCCTTGGTTTTTCACTTCAGCAACGTTGTCCCAGAAGTTGCTAAAACCAGTGGATGCAGGTAAGCTAACATTCATGAGTACATCACGGCTGTATTTTCTGTAACCTTCAAGGGTTACACTCAGGCGATCCTGCCAAAATCCCATTTCAATGGCAAACGAAGAATTGTTGGTGGTTTCCCATCTCAAGTTTGCATTTCCGCGCTGTGTTGGGAAGATGATGGGTTGTTGGTTGTAATACAAACCATTGTCCGCTTGGGAGTAAGTAGAGTATTGTGCATTGGCAGGAATGCTTGAGTTACCGGTTAAACCAAAGCTCGCGCGAACTTTCAAGAAATTCATCACTTTGCTGTCCTTTAGGAAATTCTCCTCGCTGGCGATCCATGCAGCAGAGACTGATGGAAAATTACCAAACTTGTTGTTGGCTCCAAATCTTGAAGATCCATCTCGGCGGAAAGTAGCATCCAAGTAATACTTCTCTTTGTAGTTTAAGCTACCTTTTGCAAAGAAACCTAAGAAGGTGAATTGTTCTCTATTGTAGGTGTTGCGAATTTTTTCACCGGTCATATCAACATCTGTAAAATCTTGTACATCTTGCTCAAGGTTGGCATAGTAGTCATTGTAAGCACTGGTGGTGCTGGTTTGCAATTCATGACCTACCAATAAGTTTCCATTGAGGTGTTCGCGCAATTCTTTGTTGTATTCCGCGGTAACGTTATAGCTGTAATTGCGGACAATTCTCTGATCACTGCTGAAATTACCGAGGCTGTTGTTTTGATCTAGTGCGGCTGGATTTAATCTGTTCTCTCCAATGTGCATGTAATCCAAACCACCTGTTGCGATGACGAACAAGTTTTTCATTGGATTGTAAATCAAACGACCAGTATTGATCAAACGACTTTCCACATTGGCCCAACGGCGAAGCTCACGCATGGCCACAGGATTCTTTGAACCTCCCCACTCATCTTTCCAATAGAAATAATCTCCGGGCTTATTGACGACATTTCCGGAAGCATCAAAAGTAGTATCTTGGTGATAAACGGGATAGTAGGGTAGTGCATTGGACATGGCATCACCAAGACCACCGGACCAAGCGGCATCAATACGGTCATTGGTTCCTCTGGTGCCAGACAATGATAGATTGGCTTTCAATTTTTTTCCCAATTTGAATTCAGGGTTTACACGAACAGACAAACGCTTGTAGGCATTGCCAATCATGAAACTTTCATTGTTATCGTAGCCCAATGAGAAATAAACATTGTGTTTTTCACCACCATAACGCGCTCCGAATTGCGCCCCATATTTAGAACCCAAACCTATTGTTTGTGATACCCAGTCGGTGTTGGTCTCCATGGCTTTGAAATAGGCCTCTTGTCTTACTGATGCAGCATCTGTAGCTGTTGACATATTAGGCAACCAAACATATCCTGTTCCGCCATCATTTTCCCATGCTTCTTGTCTGATGGTCAAATACTCTTCTGTATTCAACATGTTGGGACGCGATGCAGGTTGAGATGTTCCATTGGTCAAGTTCAAATCAAAGTTCCAACCTTTTTTGCGGGCTTTTTTGGTAGTGATGATGATAACCCCGTTGGCTGCACGTGAACCGTATTCGCCTGCCGCAGCGGCATCTTTACGTACTTCTACATTTTCGATATCTGCTGGATTGATGGACGCCAATGGGTTGTTGTTCATGGCACCTGAATTGCCACGCAAGAAGTAATCATTGGTAATTGGAATACCATCGACGATGTACAATGGATCTCCACCTGCAGAGATAGAGCTTATCCCTCGAATTCGAACAATGGATCCTGAACCTGCCATTCCTGAACCTTGAGAGATTTGAAGTCCTGCAGCTTGTCCTTGTAAAGCAGCTTCAAAAGAAGGTGTTCTTACAGCAGTGACATCTTTTCCGTTGATTTTGGAAACAGCTCCAGTTGTTGGCTTATTTCTTTCGATACCATAACCTACAATTTCTAGGTTGTCCAAAGTGATGTCATCATTGAACATTTTAATGTCCAAAGGCAATTTTTGACCAGCTATCAAAGTGATATTGGATTCAAAGTTTTTAAATCCAATCAAGGTGTAACTTACGGTGTGACTACCTGCAGGTAAGTCCAATGTGTACTTACCATTGGCATCCGTTTGTGTTCCTTTGGCCAATTTGTTAACTGAAACGACCACCCCCGGTAAAGGTGCGTTCTTTTCGTCTTTCACTGTTCCACTGATGCTTTGGGACCAAGCTTGAATGCTCAGACCTGCTAGCAACAGTAACATCAGTCGTTTTACTTGAATCATGATATAGGTTTTGGTTAGTTTCTATTGTTTGGTAATGGTTGTATTAAAATACATTCCGTTTAGGTTGCGGATACGCAAGGTGTAGATACCCTTTGCGAATTGTGACCCTTCAATCGTTAATTTTTCAATGGATTGATTGACTACTTTTTCAAAAACCAAACGCCCAGCATTGTCGTATAGTTCAATGTTGTTAATCCCCACTGCGGCATTGAATTGAACATTCCAATCTTGTTGGGTTGGGTTGGGATAAATCACAGACGTCGCAAAGATATTTTCTTCCACTCCAACAATACCAGAACAGGTGCAATCATTGTTGTAAACATCATTGGTCGTGTTGGCGTTTCCGTCGTCGCAAGCATCGCCTGGGAAGGCACAACTTCCGTTATCTACGACAGCTTGTGCGTTGTAATTGCAAGCGGCAACATCCATGCAACCAGCAACCAATTCGGTTCCCTCACAAACACATACTTCATTGATGATGTCATCAACGGTATTGGCATTTCCATCATCACAAGGTTCATTGTAAGTAGAGCAAGAGATGAGGTCGGGCAGCGGCAAAGCTTGATCGGTATAAACGTGGTATTCACCGGGAGCAAAATTGAATGTTGCTGCGGTATTGGTCACGTTGATGGATTCTCCTGTGAAGTAATCGTACCAAGTGCCAGAATGCGTAAAGCCAGGAATCATATTGATGTTGATTACATCAAAGTTACCAACCACAACAGCATCCATGCTGGATCCATCTAAAATCAAACGTTTTCCTTTTCCTGAACCATCTAATGTGTAAGTATTGGTACTGAATGTTTGATAGTTTTTTTTCAAATGATTAAGTGCCGCTGTTACTTTGTACAGATGCAATCGATTGGGGTCGTCAAAATATTCCCAATGAATAGGCTTGGGAGAGGTTCTGCAGTTGGTGTTGATGGTTCCATTTTCACAGTAGTTGATGGAATAGTCGTATCCCAACTCACCAAATTGCCAAATCATTTTAGGACCTGGAATAGGAATCAATAGGCAATGGGTTAATTCTTGTCTTTGTAAAGCAGTAGCCAAATTTTGAACATCATATGCACCGCTGGAATTTCCGAAGTTGATGTTTTTGTATGTCAATCTTTCTTCATCATGGCTTTCTGAATATGAGACCAATCGTGGTTGGCTCCAACCTCTCGCTTGGTATGATGCCCAGTTGATGTCGCCGGAATATCCCATGCTTGCCTCACTATAATTGTGATTGATGTTTCCCCAGAGCATTAAGCCCATGTTACTCAATGCAGTCTCTTCTGAATTATCCGCAAAATGCTCTAAAATGGCGTAGGAACCAGGTGATGCAGACTGCATATGGTTGTAATAATCTGACCATATATTGACTCGGCTTTGGTCATATGCACCCCAAGCACCAATATTTCCTAGAGTATAGTTCTGAGTAAATCCTTTTGAAAGGTCAAAACGATAACCATCTATGTGGTATTCATTCAACCAATATGCAATTACTCTTTTCGTAAAATTACGGGTATGGATACTTTCATGGTTGAAGTCGTAGCCAACATTAAAATCATGCATCGTGGTTTGATTGAACCAAGGATTTTCGGCTGTGGGTTGTCCATAATCACCTGCATCTGGATTGAAGTACATTCTAACCATTGGGTTTTGTCCAAAACTGTGGTTGAGTGCAATGTCCAAGATTACTGCCATCCCTCTATTGTGCGCCTCATTGATAAAGGTCTTTAAATCTTCTTCACTGCCATAGGCTTTATCTGGAGCGAAGTAAAAAGAGGGATTGTAACCCCAACTGTTATTACCTTCAAATTCATTGATGGGCATGAATTGAATAGCCGTAATTCCGAGTGTTTCAAGATAGTCAAGCGTATCAATCAAGTTTTGATAGCTTTCTTCTTCCATGAAATCTCGCATCAATAACTCATACACCACTAATTTCTCCTTTGCGGGTTTGATGTAAGCTTGGTCTGTCCAAGTATATGGAGCCTGGTTGGTTTCCAATACTGAAACAGGCTCAGTTGTTAAACCGTATGGATAAGGTTTGATGTTGGGGTAAATACTTGTGGAAATCCAAGGGTCATTCCATTGGTCCAATACTTTGTCTGCATATACTTCAGCTACCCTTAGACCTTCAGCATCTATGTGGTATTGAAAACCATATTCGACATTGGGTTCTAGACCGGCAATTTGGATCCAATAACGTTGGCCATCGGGAGTGCGATTCATAAAATAATCCAAATCGAGATTCCAATTGTTGAAATCGCCAACAACAAATACATAATCTTTATTGGGTGCGAAAAGCTGCAAAATAACCGTGTTGGCGTTGACATAATTGATGCCATCTACTGCACCTGCGGGACTTGCTGCAATATTCACCGAAGGTAAAATCAGGAAGTAACAAGTATCTGTAATGGTTTCGGTACCATTGTTGGCAGAAAATACAACTTGATAATCTCCTGAATTGGCACTGTTGAAATTGTAACTAATGGTTGTAACATTGCTCAAACTGCTCACAACATTGCCATTGATGGAAATGGACAAGTTGGAAGCAGAGGATGCCACACCTGTAATGGTGTTGTTGGAATTGGGTTGAACAATTGATGAAATAGCACTTGGAAGTTGCAAAGTGGCATTGTAACCACCTTGGTAAATATCCAAGGAAATATCAGAGCCATCTGCATTACGTCCAACAGTGGTTCCACTTTGATTTCTGAAAACAAATTTGAGTTGGCTAATCGTTTCTCCTACATTAAGATTGTAAAACGTTTGCGGAGTAATAACAATTTGGTGGAGGTTATTTCCCAGAGGTGTCATCACCACTGTGGGATCCGCAACACCCCAGTTGCCCACGACATGTTGCCAATCATTAGGGCCAACACTATTGCTGGTGATGCATCCTGTATGTGCATATACTGGAGTAAAGCCAGTCAGCGCCGCGTTTCCAGTAGTTGTATTGTAATAAATGGTTATCTGATCGGTTTGCGTAGGAAACGCAGGACTGGTAGTCAAAATTTGAGCGTGTAAGGCAGAAACACCCATAAACGCTAGGATAGCAAGTGCAATCCGTTTCATTGGCAAGTTAGTTTTTTGATTAGGTTGGTAACAAATATAAGAAAGTGTTATTTGTACACCAAGGATGTTTAAAAAAAATGAAAAGGCTGCTTTGAATGCAGCCTTCTATCAAATTTTCAATAGTTCTTTTCTAGAAAAAGCCAAGAACCGATTCGATGATATAAGACTGCATTTCTTCAGTCATCTCGGTATGAATAGGCAATGATATCACATTTTGACAAAGAATCTCGGTCATCGTCAATGTCCCTGGCTCAAAGTGGGCTGATGCATAGCCTTTTTGTTTGTGGGCGGGTAGGGGATAATAAATCATGGTTGGAACCCCTTTGCCTTTGAGATATTCCTGCAATTCATCTCGGTTTACCCCACATAGCGTCAATGTATATTGATGGAATACGTGGGTACTCTTGGGATTGCGAACAGGACTTTTAATATTGGGATGGTTGGCAAATGCATGATCATAAACTTCCGCAACTGCTCGTCGAGCATTGCTGTAACTTTCCAAATGGGGTAGTTTACACAAAAGAACAGCAGCTTGAATGGTATCCAAACGGGAGTTGACACCTACAATATCATGGTAATACTTGGTCTTTTGTCCATGATTGGCCACCATATTGATTTTCTCCGCTAAGTCATCATCATTGGTAAAAATGGCTCCGCCATCCCCATAACAGCCCAAATTTTTTGATGGGAAAAAACTTGTTGTGCCAATTGTTCCCATACATCCGGCTTTGGCTTTTCTTCCGTCAGAAAAAGTATAGGTAGCCCCTATGGCTTGGGCAGTATCTTCAATTATGGCCAAGTTGTGTTTTTTACCAATTTCCAAAATGGCTTCCATGTCTGCGCATTGTCCATATAGATGAACAGGAACGATGGCTTTGGTCTTGGAAGTAATGGCCTTTTCAATAGCGGCGGGGTCTATGGTAAAGGTATCCGGATTGATTTCTACAAAAACAGGAGTAAGGCGAAGCAGTGCAATGACTTCACATGTGGCAATGTAGGTGTAAGAGGTAGTAATCACCTCATCCCCTGGTTGGAGGTCCAATGCCATCATGGCAATTTGCAGCGCGTCTGTTCCGTTGGCGCAGGGAATCACATGTTTCACATCCAAATGCTGCGCGAGCTGCAAAGAAAATTGCTTGACTTGTGGACCGTTGATAAACGCCGATTGCGCAATGACTTCTAAGATGGCTTGATCTACTTCAGATTTTATTTTATCGTATTGACCTTTGAGGTCAACCATTTGAATTCCGTTCATGTTACAATTTGGTTATCGCGCGTTGCACGGCATTGCTCAATCGCATGAAATCTTCTGCCGTCATCGTTTTGTTTTCTTGAATTTTTTTCAATTCGGCTTGTGCCTCTTTCAAAAATTGAACAGCCTCTAAGTTGATCTTTTGTTGCTCAATTTTCTCCGAATCTTGCATTTGAATGCTTTGCAAACTGGTCTTGTATAATTTTTCAAGATCTGCAATCTTTTGCATCATCTCACTCTGACCTTCCGCAGGCTCATGCACCACCACTTTCTTTTCCTTGTAAACTATTTCCTTTTCGGTCTTTCCTTTTTTCAAGAAGTATAGTATGGTAATTACCACAAGCAAACAAGCCAGAACGATGGAGACAAAGAACCACAATTCTTGCTCACCCTCCATTTGTCCAATCAATTCTTGACCGAATGAATACTTGGATTGTAAATCAATGCTCAGTGAACGCAATGAATCTTCGTTCTTTTTCAAAAGTTCATTTTGACTGCGCAATTCGTTTAATTCCATTTTTTGGATTTGAGCTTTGAGCTGCGCCACTTCCTCGCTTTTCTTGTGGAAGGTGTAAAATGCAATTAAATCTTTGTACACTTTTTTAATCACCAATGGGTCCTTGGCCAAGTCATTCAATTGCTTTAACGTATCAATTTTAAGGATGTCCCATTTGTAGTTTTTAACAATGAGGGTATCCGCCTTCCAACCTGAAAGAATCAAATGTATCTGATCTGAACCCAAATCATTGATGGATGTTCCTTTGGACAAGATGGGACCACTGATGGTGGCCTTCTGACCATTCATTGTAAGGCCCATGACCAATAGGCCAAGAATAAGTATAACTTTTTGCATAGCGACCGCAAGTTAAATCTTTTTTCTAAACGCACTCCAATATGGGTCGGTTCCGTGCATAATATTTTCAATGGAGTATTCTATTCTGATATCCGGACAAATATTGGGCGATTCAAAATCAAATTGTTTGTCATAGTTGTATCGGATGGTTGCGATAGAAATGGGCAATTTTGACTGCGGCAACAGGGTAATGGTGCCATTGCCAAATGTACCTTTTTCATTGCCCATGATGCATTGTCCCCATATTGTGCCCAAGTTATTCTTTTTCCAAGCTTGTGTAAAATCCACAGAAGCTGATGCAGACAATCCATTTACCCAAAGGTGTTTCTCTCCTGAATAAATCCATTTTTTTTGTTGAATCTTCTTATTAAAATACAAGGTGTCTACATTGCCCTGTTTCAATTCCATCATGTCTATGTAGCGTTGTATGTCTTCATTTCTGCGCATGATGATCTTCAGGAAAGACCGAATCATTTTTCTCTTCAATGGCTTAACCCTGCTATCTGCTAGCACACTTCTCTTTACGATGATGTTATCAGGAGCGTTGTATCCTTCTTGAATCAAAAATGACATCAGGTATTCCACCTCTGTGCTTTTGCCTCCAGTGTTATCTCTTAAGTCAACCACCAGATGCTTTAAATTTTTTCGGGAACATCTTTTGAAAAATGAACGAATCATTCTGTTTTGCTTTCCCATTTTTTGTGGAGCAAAAGTTTCTATTCTCAGATAAGCAGTATCGTTGTGGAATTCTATTTTCGGAAGTTCACTGTACAGTGCTTTGTTGCGTTTTTGATAATGGTCCTTTTCTTTTTTACCCCATGTTGGATACCATATGCTTTTCAGTGAACCATTGGTGTCTTTGTACTGCACAAGAACGCTGTCCTCTTGTTGAAGATAAAAAACGGAGTAATACACGGGTAGCATTTCATCTTGCTGTCTGAGCATTCCATCCGTGCTTTCATGTTCCCAAAACACCAATGGGGCTGCGTTTTCTGCAATTGTTGGCAATGAGATGCCATTGAACGATAATAATTCAGACCCCAAAGGAATAAGATGCTGGGGGTCCTTAATCAACCGGTTTCCAATTTTTTTGAGAGGAACAATGTGGTAGTTGTTGTTCAGATGTTGGTTCCAAAGACCTTTGATGTGCACTTGTGTGTGGCTGTCCTGCATGGTTTGCAAAAGGTGCCCCACAATCAAAGCAAATTCTAATTTACTCCTTGCTCCAGTACTGCAAGAATCATGAGCCATTTGAACAGCTTTTTCCCAATCCAGCGGATCCGCATAGCCCGTGGGATAAGGGTGCGAAGCTTTCAAAATAGAGATCAACGAATCTATGTCATTGTTCATTTCATCTGGAGAAAGCTTGGTATCTTCTAGTTGTCCCCAAATACAAAAGGGTAGGAAAAATCCTACCCCCATAAAAATGTATTTTAATCTTTCTATCAACCGTTGCGTTTTTTCACCATGGTCAGAATGGTCGCCAATGCTACCGTTTCTCCGGTTTCATCGTATACATCCACCAAGAATTTAACGATGCCTTTGGCAATGTCTTCTTCGTTTCTTTTTTCTTGATCCACTTTTTCTTTCACTGTAAATCGAACCCCGATGGTCATTCCTGGATAAACGGGCTTGGTGAAACGGCAGTCCTCCAGTCCATAATTCAAGAGCACTGGACCTTTCTTTGGATCTACAAATAATCCTGCTGCTTTGGATAAAATGAAATAGCCATGTGCCACGCGTCTTTCGAAAATGGTTCCTTCCAAACTGGTTGCGTCCATGTGCGCATAAAAATTGTCTCCACTGACATTGGCAAAGTTTACAATGTCCGCATCGCTTACCGTGTGCTTGTGGGTGAAAACCGCATCTCCAATCACCAAGTCTTCAAAGTATTGTCTGAACAAATGCGGATTGGCTTCTCTTTGTTTTCCGCCGTATTGATACACATTGGTCAAGTGGGAAAGGGTAGTGGGCGTTCCTTGGATGGCCGTTCTTTGCATGTAATGAAGAACACCACGCTTTCCTCCCATTTCTTCGCCACCACCGGCGCGACCCGGTCCGCCGTGCACCAGCATGGGCATCGGTGAACCATGACCGGTGCTTTCAACCGCTGATTCACGGTTCAGTACCAAGATGCGTCCGTGGTGAGATGCTGCTCCAAGGACAAAGTCTTTGGCTTCGTTATCATCAAATGTGGTGATGCTGGATACCAGCGATCCCTTGCCCAGTTTACTGATGGCCACTGCTTCCTCAGTTGTGCTATAGGGCAATAGGGTAGCGACAGGTCCAAAAGCTTCCACCTCGTGTGAACTCAAATTCGCAAAGGGTTGGTTGTTCAAGAAGACAACGGGCGAAATAAATGCGCCTTTATTGAAATCACCGTCAATGATTTCTGGCTGTTGCCCACCAATCACCATCTCCGATTCTTTTTTCAATATTTCCAATTTGGCCAAAACATCCTCGCGTTGGGATTGCGAAGCCAAACAGCCCATGCGAACTTTTTCATTGAGCGGATTGCCAATGGCTGTTTGAGACAGCGCCTTGCCCAAAGCAATCTGCACGTCCTCCACATATTTTTCTGGAACAATGATTCTGCGCACCGCGGTACATTTCTGTCCGCATTTTACCGTCATTTCCTTGCGGACTTCTTTGATGAATAGATCAAACTCAGGCGTTCCTGGAGCCGCGTCCAATCCCAAAATGGCAGAATTCAGTGAGTCCGCTTCCATGTTGAATGGAACCGACTCTGCGATGATTCTTGGATGGGCTTTTAATTTTTTCCCGGTGTGCGCAGACCCTGTAAAAGTCACAACATCTTGCAAGGTGACATGATCCAATGCGGAATGCGCACTGCCCATGATCAATTGCAAAGCTCCTTGCGGTAGAATGTTGGAAGCAATGATGTCTTTTGTGACAACCTCAGCCAAGTAAGAAGATATGCTAGCAGGCTTCACCACTGCGGGAACACCAGCCAAGAGGTTAACAGCAATTTTCTCCAACATTCCCCAAACCGGAAAGTTGAAAGCGTTGATGTGAAAGGCCACGCCCTCTTTGGGCACCATGATGTGGTGGCCACCAAAAGTCCCATTCTTGGACAACTTGGCCATCTCTCCGTCTACATAATATCTTTCGTTGGGGAATTGTCTGCGCAAACTGGCATAGGCGAAAAGATTGCCTATACCACCTTCTATGTCAATCCAGCTATCCACCTTGGTGGCGCCTGTTTTGTAGGACCACTCGTAATAAACATTCTTTCGTTCCATGAGGAAAAAGGCCAACGCTTTGAGCATGTTCCCGCGCTCATGAAAAGTCATTTTTCGCAATGCGGGGCCGCCTACCGTTCGGGCATAATTGAAAACCGATGCGTAATCCACATCGGTGGTGCTGATTTCAAAGATGGGTTCGTTGTTGGTCGCATCCGTCAATACTTGCGTGTTGCCGGCTCCTTTTTCCCATTGTCCCAATATGTAATGCTCTAATGTTCTCATGTCTGATAATTGATGGGCACAAGTTAAAATGGAAAGGGTTTATCTTTGTCAAAAATTTATTGATCATGGTTGGAATTATCATGGGTAGCAAGAGCGATTGGCCCATCATGCAAGAGGCAGCAGAGGTATTGAAAATGTTGGGCGTGGCTTATGAAGCGGAAGTGGTTTCGGCGCACAGAACTCCGGAGCGTATGTTTGAATATGCTCAGAAGGCGCATTCAAGAGGCATCAAAGTAATCATTGCTGGCGCAGGCGGTGCAGCGCATCTTCCAGGTATGACGGCATCCATTACTCCGCTGCCTGTTATAGGTGTTCCCATTAAATCCTCCAATTCCATTGATGGTTGGGACAGTGTATTGTCCATCTTGCAAATGCCTGCGGGAGTTCCTGTGGCAACTGTTGCTTTGAATGGTGGTCGCAATGCGGGTATCTTGGCGGCTCAGATTATTGGAACCCATGATGAAGCCTTGTTGAAGCGCATTGTTGCTTTCAAAGAAGAGTTAAAGAAAAAAGTGTTGGACGCTGCAAAAGATTTGAAGTCATGAGTTTTTTATCATTGGATCCTAAGGCGCTCAAAGTAGCACAAGTGCATGGATACTTGTTGGGAGCAGTTGCGCCACGACCCATTGCATTGGTGAGCACAATTGATGCGGATGGTAATCCGAATCTTTCGCCCTTCAGTTTTTTCAATGTATTCTCAGCCAATCCGCCCATCGCTATTTTCTCTCCTGCACGCAGAGGTCGAGACAACACCACCAAACACACCTACGAAAACGCCAAGATTCACAAAGAGTGCGTGATCAATATTGTCAATTTTGATATGGTACAGCAAATGAGCTTATCCAGTACAGAATATCCCAAAGGAGTGAATGAATTCATCAAGAGTGGTTTTACGCCGATTGATTCGGAAGTGGTCAAACCGCCCAGAGTGATGGAATCTCCCGTTCAGTTGGAGTGCATCATCAAAGAGGTGATTGAATTGGGATCTGAAGGTGGCGCGGGCAATTTAATTGTGTCAGAAGTAGTGCGCATCCACATCAATGAAAATGTATTGGATGACAACGGGAAAATTGATCCCGTCAAAATTGATCAAGTGGCTCGTTTGGGAGGCGATTGGTATTCCAGAGCCAAGGATAGTTTGTTTTCTGTGGCCAAACCCTTGGAAAAAATGGGCATTGGTGTAGATCAGATCCCAGCAGATATTCGTTTGTCTCATGTGCTAACCGGCAATCATTTGGGTCAATTGGGAAATGTAGAATCACTGCCCAATGAGACTGAAGTGAACGAATACAAACTCACAGAACTGTCCGATATTTTCTTAGAGCATGAAAAAGATGGAAAGGCCTTAGAAATGGCCTTGCATCATCACGCTGCGAAGTTATTGGATGAACAACATGTCACCGAAGCTTGGATGACCTTGTTGTCTTTTAATGCATAAAATCTTTACGCGTACATTTTTGCGCGCAAAGTTTTTACTTCATCATTTTCCAGATATTCGTCATAGCTCATGCGCTTATCGATAACTCCTTTTGGTGTTATCTCGATAATGCGATTGGCAACGGTTTCTGTGAACGTATGGTCATGAGAGGTGAACATGGCAACATGCTTCCAATCTTTCATGGCGTTGTTGAAAGCGGTGATGCTTTCCAAGTCCAAGTGATTGGTGGGCTCGTCCAACATCAAGCAATTGGCATTTTGCAACATCATGCGTGATATCATGCAACGCACTTTCTCACCTCCGCTCAGAACGGTACATTTTTTCATTACTTCTTCACCGCTGAACAACATCTTGCCCAAAAATCCGCGCACATAGGTTTCGTCTTTGTCTTTGGAATATTGTCTCAACCAATCAATCAAGTTGTCGTCACTATTGAAATAAGCAGAATTGTTGTTGGGCAAATAGGCAGTGGTGATGGTGCTTCCCCAATTGTATTCACCAGTATCTGGCGTGTCCAATCCATTGATGATTTCAAACAATGTCGTAATGGCCAAATGGTCTTTGGACAAAATGGCAACCTTGTCTTCTTTGGTTAGCGTGAATTCAATATTCTTGAACAATAACGCGCCTTCGGGAGAGGTCTTGGAGAGATTTTCAACACGCAAGATTTGGTCTCCGCAATCTCTTTCGGGTCGGAAAATAATGCCTGGATATTTTCTGGTCGAAGGCTGGATTTGGTCAATGACCAACTTGTCCAATAATTTTTTTCGTGATGTTGCCTGTCTGGATTTGGAAGCGTTGGCCGAGAATCTCTCAACGAATTCTTGCAATTCTTTGCGCTTGTCTTCCATCTTTTTGTTCTGGTCAGAACGTTGTCTCAAGGCCAATTGGCTGGACTCATACCAGAAGGTATAGTTACCGGTGTACAATTGAATCTTGCTAAAGTCAATGTCCACGATGTGCGTACAAACTGCGTCCAAGAAGTGACGGTCATGAGATACGACAATGACCGTGTTTTGAAAATCGGCCAAGAAGTTTTCTAACCAATTGATGGTTTCCACGTCCAAGTCGTTGGTAGGCTCATCGAGCAATAGGATATCTGGATTGCCAAATAAAGCTTGCGCCAAGAGGACACGAACTTTTTCTTTTCCGCTCAATTCTTTCACCAATTTGTGGTGGCTGCTCTCGTGAATACCCAATCCGCTCAACATATTGGCGGCATCGCTCTCCGCGTTCCAACCATCCATTTCTGCAAACAAGACTTCCAACTCAGCGGCCTTTAAGCCATCCTCTTCACTAAAGTCTGGTTTGGCATAAACGGCATCTTTGGCTTGCATCACTTCCCACAACTTGGAATTGCCCAAAAGGACAGTTTGCAAGACAGGGGTTTCGTCAAATTCAAAATGGTTCTGTTTTAGCACGCTCATGCGCTCACCGGGCGTCATGGAAACATTGCCGGTGGTGGTTTCAATTTCTCCTGCTAAAATTTTTAGGAAGGTAGATTTACCCGCACCGTTGGCACCGATGACACCATAACAATTGCCAGAAGAAAATTTTAGATTGACTTCTTCAAAGAGTGTGCGCTTTCCATAGCGCAGAGAAATGTTGCTGACCGTTAACACAGAATATTGATTTTAAGCGGCCGCAAAGATAGGCTTTAATTGCCTTTATTTTTCGTAAAGTTCCAATAGTCCCGGAGGCAGGCTCAGGAAAATGTGGTGGTCTTCTTCTTTGATTTCCGCAATAAAGGCAGGTTGAAGCGGAACGTAGATCGTTTGCCCATCGCGGTCAATTTCCATCATGGGATTGACCCCTGAATCATTGACTTCGGCCAAAACACCAATGGGAACTTTGTCTTCAGTAAATACGCGAAAACCAATCCAACCGCGGATGTTATCGCGCATTTGATCGGTTTCACTCACCTCATCGGGTCGGATATAGATTTCCGCTTTAACCCAAGGTAAAGCATCCGCCTCTGATTCTATTCCCTCTAGTTTCATGCGAAGTGTCGTATTGGTTTTTCGACCCAAATCCTCGATGATAAAAGGAGTAATTCTTCCTTTTTGGTAAAGGAAAAGCGATTCCAAGTCCACATAATCAAAAGGGGAGGAGGAGTTGATCCAAATGGTAAACTCTCCTTTGTAGCCGTGCAGTTTGGTGATTTTACCCAGCGGGTGAAGGTCTTTGATTTCCATGTTAGCAAAAATAAAAAAAGCCGACACGATGGTCGGCTTTAATGGGTTGATGAAGATTATTCACCTGCATTTTCAGCAGGAGCCTCTTCTGTTGGAGTTGCCGCTTCAGCTGCTGGAGCTTCTTCAGTTGTTTCAACTGTTTCCGCTGCCGCTGGGGCTTCTTCTGCTACTTCCTCTACTACTTCTGCAGCAGCAGCTTCAGCTGCAGCTTGAGAGATAGCTTGAAGGCGAGCCTCATTTATTGCGCGCTCACGCTTCAATGTTTCATTGTCGGCAGAAGCCTTGGCTTGCGCCAAGCCATCACGCTTGGATTGAATTTTAGATTCTTTACCACTGTTCCAATCTGCCCAACGTTGGTCGGCCTCTTCTTGGGTCAAAGCACCTTTCAATACACCTTTTTGCAAGTGCAAGCGGTACAATACACCACGGTAGCTAAGGATAGCACGAGCCGTTTCGGTTGGTTGAGCACCATTTTGTAACCAAGACAAAGCTTTTGCATTGTCCAAGTCAATGGTAGCAGGGTTGGTGTTGGGGTTGTAGCTTCCGATACGCTCGATGAACTTACCATCACGTGGTGAACGAGCATCAGCTGCTACGATGTGGAAGAAAGGTTTTCCTTTCTTACCGTGTCTTTGAAGACGAATTTTTACTGACATAGTTTTTGTTTTTTGGGTACGAAACCCGATTAACAATTGATTTTAAGGACGCGAAGATAACAAATGGATTTTAATGGTGGAGTATTTTTTTTGTTATTCTGCATTTTCAGCACTTTCAAGAAGTAATTTCAGCTCCGTAACTTCAACTTTCAAAGGCTCTAGGTGATTTTTAATAATGGCCCAAACGATTGAATGGTCTATTCCATCATAGGCATGAACCAAACGGTTTCGAAATGAAATGATTGATTGATCTTTTGAAATAGAGAGATTAGGCTCTTTTTTCTTAAATTGATTCATGGCTTCCCCGATGATAGCCAATTGACGTTCAACGGCACTTTGCGTCTTGTAATCAGAACAATATTGGGTGAAATTTTGAATTTCTCCGACAAATTCTTCAATCAAATCGATAGCCATTAAGACATCCGTAAGGTATTTTACACTATGCTTTTTCATAGATCAGAACTTTACTTTCTTCGATGCTCCTTTTCAATATTGGATTTTTCAATGAACTCAGGGTAATCAGGTCTACTTTTCGCTGAAAAAAAGATTCCAGTTTATCCCAGATTTGAATCAGAGCTTCACCTCTTTGTAGAGGATCGAGCGTGTTTAACTCAATGACCAAATCGATATCACTGTTTTGTTGATCAAAGGCATTTGTGGTTGCTGAACCAAAGGCATACAATTTCGCTATCGGGAAATGTCCACAGATTTGGTTAAACTCCAAATCCTTTTGCCCGATATAATCTGAAATATACATGTGGCTAATTTAGTGGATTAATTCTTTCCATTTCGACTCTTTACATTTATTGATGGATGAACATAGGTTGAAACAATGTTTATTTTTTCTTTTCGTTTCCATTCTACATTTGTTTCGCATGATGGATAAGATTTCAGTTCGTTTATTTTTGTTATTACTATCCTGTTGGATTTCTGGAAGGATGAGTGCCCAGTATGAGCTCAATCCCATGTCAGGCATGACTTGGCACAACGCAGGGATAGGGTTGAGTGCGGCAGATTTTCAATCGGGACAATTCAATTACCTCCGCTCTTTCCGCAGTGAAACCGTTTTATCAGTGAACCGACTTTCCATCAACCGTGAATTGGGCAACAATCCCAATGACACCATTTCCAATGCCAATACAACCATAGAATTGGCCTTAATGTTCGGTGAGTGTTGGCAAGGGAAGCGCAAGCCATGGTGGATAGCCACGGCAGTGGGCATGTCCTTGAACAATCGCAGGTATTGGGATTTTGTTCCGCAAAGTGAGACCGAAGTTGAATTAAATAACAAATTCACCATGGGCATACCTGGTCATTTGGAAGTGGGATGGATGTTCAGCAAACAATGGGGAGTTGCCCTTTCAGCCAATGCCAATTGGAATTTTCGGGAGGCTTGGTGGGGTGGAGGGATTGGTGTGGTGTACCGCATGAAAAAGAAAGCATGAAGCACGATATTCAAACAGCTGATGATGTTGCCTTGTTGGTGGATGCCTTCTATAACAAGGTGTTTCAGGATGTGGTCATGCAGCCTTTTTTTGCGCATGTGGATTATCCCACACACCGACCCAAGATGATTGCCTTTTGGAATTTTGCCTTGTTGGATATTCCCGGATATACCACCCAGGTCTGGGACGCCCACGCAGGGATGCGCATCTCACCTCCGTTGTTTGATCATTGGGTGAATCTGTTTGTGACAACTGTGGATGAGCTTTTCGAAGGAGAGATTGCACTAAAAGCCAAATTTCGTGCGCAAACCATTGGATGGATGTTTAAAGAAAAAATGAAAGCAAAATTGGATCATGAAAATCAATAGACTGTTGTTCCTCATTGTATGGGTGATATCTCCATTTTTCACCCTTGCATCGCATCCCGTTGATGCTGTGATTGTGCGCTTGGAGCGGAACATAGCGCTGCTACATGATTCTTTGGCGCAGTCCAAGTATGATGAGCAGACATTGCGCTATGCACAGCAGATGATGGACTCCCTGGCGATAATACCCGCAAACGCAGAAACGTTCAACTACCCATTTAATCTATGGAAGTTCTGCCGATTGATTTCAGCCGATGGTCGCTTGCGCATCATCAACTGGAACGCTCCATTGCAGAATGGAGAGCACGTTTATTTTGGAATTGTTTGGATTTGGAACGAAGAAGAAAAGACTTATTACTCGGTGGTATTGAAAGACAATATGCGGGATTTGGACAAGTTTGAAACGCGGTATTTGGATGCGGAGACTTGGCCTGCTGCGTTGTATTATGAGATTATTGCACACCCCAAAGGTCGTGGTTCAAAACGGTGTGACACCTACACCTTATTGGGTTGGGATGGAAGAGACAACTTGACCAATGCCAAGGTTTTGGATGTGATCAAGATTACAGCCAAGGACAAAATTCGATTTGGTGAAGGGCTGTTTGAAACCGGCACGGGCATGAAGAAACGATTGATGTTTCAATATGCCGATGAAGTCAGTGCGTCCTTCAAGTATTATCCCAAGAAGAAGTGCATAGTGATGGATCACTTGTCTCCCAAGTCATCCATGATGGAAGGCATATTTGCGGATTACGGACCAGATGGCACCTACGATTTGTATCAATGGGAGAAAGGCAAATGGAAGTTGTACTCCAACATCGACATTAGCCTATTCTCATCGAGTGACACCAAGATGTACAAACCGCCGGTTAGGCAGCGGAATTTTTAAGATAAGGTATTAGTATACCACCATCAAGACACCCGCCGCCGTCCGATACATCTCCCCAGCCACCAATCCTCCTGCCAGCGCTGCAGCATTGTCTGCATACACCGGTAAACCTGCATTCTTAATGGCTGTAGCTTTGTTGGCTTGAAAGGCAAAGGGCACGCTCATCAATTGTTGGGTACCGATATCCACGAAACCATTGCCGGTATTGACTTCCACTTGAATGAACTTGGTGGTGTTGCTCCAGTTGATGCTGGTAAAGGTGCCGAGTGTGGCCGTTCCTGTTCCGATTTGCGTATTGATCAACCCCATGGCATTGGTGGTTAATGATTGGGTCTCTTGGAATTCTATTGTTCCATCGGTTGTGTTTTGGTGCAACGTAAAACGCACAGAAACCGGAGTATTCACCAATGCCGCACCAGCATTGTCTCTGATCACTGCTTGGTAAGGAATCCCAGCGGGGACGGACGCAGCTGGTGTTCCCGCCGTTCCGCCATTTCCACCGCCGTTGTTATTGGATGATGTTCCAGTATATAAAGCGGTGATTTCTTCTTGGGTGAGGGCGCGGTTGTAAATGGCGATGTCGTCTATTTTTCCTTTCCAATGTCCCCAAGTGCACGATCCTCCACCATCGCAATTGGCGACATATCTGCAACCAATTGACATAGGAAAACCTGAGTTTGAAACAACGCCATTGAATTGAATAGAATCAACAAGTGCTTGATTTATATATCTTTTCAAATAAGAGTTACTAAATGATATAGTTATTAATTTCCAATCAGGGCTCATTGCCATTTCAGCATTGCAGTTGGAAATGTAATTTAACGAGCATCCATTTCCCATCTCTGTTTCAAACCAAGAATATCCTGAACAGTTTTGTTCTCCTGTTCCATAATCACCAACTTTATATCCAAAAGCAAAATCAGAATAGTTACATGGACCGTTCGATGCTCCCTGTGAGAGAATTGTGCAACCAGAGTTTGTCTGAGTGTAATTTGCGGTTAATTGAATATTATCATCAGGATCTATCCAAAATTGAACAGTATATTCTCCAACTAATTGTACAGATTGACATAAAATCCAATCATCTATACCGTCAAATCTGAAAGCACTATTGGGATTCCCGTCTTTATCATCATCTAAATTCGCACCATTCACCGTCCCATGATTCCCGTTTCCACTCTCATCATTGGCGTTGCCGTTGAAAGGCCAATAACCGACAAGACCATTGGTGGGCAAATAGTCGGGGAGGGTAGGAGTCTCCAATTCATTGCAAATGCCATCCGCATCTGTATCATTGATACAGGTTCCATCACAATTCAAATAGGTTTGGGCAGGGAAAGTACAAGTTCCATCATCCAAGGTGGCGGAAGCGTTGTAGTTGCAGGCGGTTGCATTGGTGCAACCGGAAACACCCGTTGTCCCATTGTACAACGCGGTGATTTCTTCTTGGGTCAGGGCGCGGTTGTAAATGGCGATGTCGTCAACAATTCCTTTGAAGTAGTTTACATAGTCAAAAGAATTACTTCCATCATTCCAATGAGTCGCTCCAATTTGCCAATCGGGCTCCCATGGACTGGTTTGGTCGGCATAGTTTGCCGATGCATTATAAATGCCATTAATAGACAGAAGGCCATCGATATAAACCCTTTGATTCCCGGCTCCATCAATAATTAGTACTATGTTATGCCAAGTATTATCGATATAATTTGTGTTATCACTTCGATTATAATCAGTCCCAGCACCTCTTTGATTCCATTGTATTCTATGTGGGTTTTCAATTAGAAATAGAGAAACTAGACTATTAAACTCACAGCAAGAACCCTGACGTTTATAATCGCTGATTATTGTACCAACGGGATCTAGGTTGTAAGGACCGGAAATATAGGTGACATCAGTTTTAAACCATAAATTAATAGAAGCAGCGCTGCCTGGCTGCCCAATGCTTTGAAGGACGTTTCCTATAGCTATACGGTTATCTAATCCATTAAAGTTAAATGCTTGATTAATATTTCCATGTCTATCAGGAGTTAACGAGGCGCCAAATACCGTCCCATGATTCCCGTTTCCACTCTCATCGTTAGCATTACCGTTGAACGGCCAGTAACCGACAAGACCGTTGGTGGGCAAGTAAGAGGGGAGTTGAGAGAAGAGCACCATTGGTGCACTGCACAATAAGGTCATTATTATAAAAATGGACAGGCTGTTGCGCTGAATTGAAAATACCTTATCGGTATTGCGCATGGGACAAGTGGAATCTTGTTTCATGAAGATGTTTTGTACGGATGTTATTTAAAAGTAAAGATAAGTCAATCGATATTATGAAAAAACATCATTAGGTGACCTTTTCCATTTTTTCTTAGAAAACATTTTTTTTGCTTAAGCACTCAAATCCAAAAATAGTCTGTAATTTTGAAAAGACATTTGAATCAATTACCTTCATATCATGAAAAAATCAACGGTTATACAAACCTTAAATGAGCTTCCCCAAAGGTTTGAATTGGACGAGTTACTCGAACGACTGATGGTGATCGAAAAAATTGACGAAGCTCTTGAAGACGCCAAATCAGGCAAGACGGTAAGCCATGATAAGGTGAAAAAGATGGTTGCCAAATGGAACAAATAAAATGGACGACCAAATCCTTGAAAGACCTGAAATTAATCAATGATTTTATCTCTTCGGACTCAAAATTCTATGCCGCTAGATTTATAAATAGACTTATCCAACGTGTTGATCAATTGGTTTTGTTTCCCGATTCAGGACGAATTGTACCTGAAAAGAACAACCCTGAAATCAGAGAGTTAATTGAAGGCAATTATAGAATTTTTTACAGACGGCAAAAAAATTTCATTACCATTCTTAGGATACATAATTCCGCGAGGAGAATCAAATAGGAAATTGATCTTTTCATTACAAGCATTTCGTTGAACACATAGATTGTTGCTTTTTCTTTAAAAAAAAATGAAATATGTATAGATTTTGCGATTTTCTATACATCAAGACTGAAACGTGTATAGATTTTGCGATTTTCTATACAGGTTATTTCGTCGTGGGCATGTTCATGTCCTTGCCCATTTGATCATAAACGGCATCATTGGGTTCCCACAGTTCTATTTTATTGCCCTCTGGATCCATGATGTGAACAAACTTTCCGTAGTCGTAGACTTCCATGGTGTCGCAAATGACAACCCCTTCCTTTTGCAACGCCTCAATCAGCGCCTCCAAATCCGCTACCCGGTAATTGATCATGAACTCCTTGGTGGATGGCGTAAAATACTTGGTCTTTTCAGCGAATGGACTCCATTGGGTAAACCCTTTTTGACTGCTGTCCGCACCTTGTCGCCACTCAAACACCGCCCCATATGGATTGGTGTTTAATCCCAAATGTTGCTGATACCACTCTCGTATGGCTTTGGGATCCTTGCACTTGAAAAAGATTCCGCCAATGCCGGTAACCCGCTTAAAATCACCATCTGCATTGGGATGCGTTGTGTACCGGTGCGCAATCCATCCCAACCCAAAAGCACTCGCCATGAGCATGATGCTGATCAGATTTCTATTTTTTAGGCTCATGGCTTTATGGTTTAATCCAAATACATTACATGTTTCTGCGGTACTGTCCTCCGACCTCAAACATGCTCTGTGTTAGTTGTCCCAAAGAGCAATACTTGGTGGCGGTCATCAAGACTTCAAACAAATTCTCATTCTGTATTGCCGCATGGCGAATCTTGTTCAAACTGTCCTGCATCTTGTCGGGACTCATCTGGTGCAATTGTTCCAACATCTTGATTTGGTATTCCTTCTCCTCGCTGGTGGCACGAATGATCTCGCCAGGAACCACGGTGGGCGACCCCTTTGAACTCAAGAAAGTATTTACCCCAATGATGGGATATTCTCCGGTGTGCTTCAGCATTTCATAATGCATCGACTCTTCCTGAATCTTGCTGCGTTGGTACATGGTTTCCAT
Source organism: Flavobacteriales bacterium (assembly GCA_947442505.1). Lineage (GTDB taxonomy): Bacteria > Bacteroidota > Bacteroidia > Flavobacteriales_D > Sanyastnellaceae > CAMCTV01. The sequence goes on from CANEVR010000004.1 coordinate 45,392, forward strand.
CGCGCCCAATACGCCACCGCGCTCGGTGATGCGGTCAAACTCACTCAATACAGCCTCTTCCACCAAGTCGGTCAATTCTTCTGTAATGAACGATCCCTGCATGGGGTTTTCATTCTTGGCCAATCCCAATTCGCGGTTGATGATCAATTGGATGGCCATGGCGCGGCGCACACTTTCCTCAGTGGGGGTGGTGATGGCCTCATCATAAGCATTGGTGTGCAAACTGTTGCAGTTGTCATATATAGCATACAATGCCTGTAACGTGGTGCGGATGTCATTGAAGTCAATTTCTTGCGCGTGCAATGAGCGTCCACTGGTTTGGATGTGGTATTTCAACATCTGAGCGCGTGGGTTGGCTCCGTATTTTTTGCTCAAGGCCTTGGCCCAAATGCGACGCGCTACGCGACCAATCACAGCATACTCTGGGTCAATTCCGTTGCTGAAGAAGAAACTCAAATTGGGTCCAAAGGCGTTGATGTCCATGCCGCGACTCAAGTAGTATTCTACATAGGTAAATCCATTGGCCAAGGTGAAGGCCAACTGTGTGATGGGATTGGCGCCGGCTTCTGCAATGTGGTAACCACTGATGGAAACGGAGTAGAAATTGCGCACTTGCTGGTCAATGAAGTACTGCTGCACATCGCCCATCAATCGCAATGCGAATTCGGTAGAGAAAATACAGGTGTTCTGCGCTTGGTCTTCTTTTAAAATATCTGCTTGAACTGTACCACGAACGGCACTTAGCGTATCGGCTTTGATTTTGTTATAAATGTCAATCTCTAAAACTTCGTCTCCAGTGATACCGAGCAACATCAATCCCAAGCCATCATTGCCTTCTGGCAATGCACCTTGGTATTTTGGACGTTGCAATCCACGGTCTTCCCACTTGGCTTTCAATTTTTCTTCGACCAATGATTCTAGACCATTGGCTCGGATGTATTTCTCACATTGCTGATCAATGGCGGCATTCATGAAGAATCCCAACAGCATGGGCGCAGGACCGTTGATGGTCATGGAGACGCTGGTTTTGGGATCGGCCAAATCAAACCCGCTGTACAATTTTTTAGCATCGTCCAAGCAGCAGATGCTTACTCCTGAATTGCCCACCTTGCCATAGACATCGGGGCGGTAACCGGGGTCGTTGCCATATAAGGTAACGCTGTCAAACGCAGTGGACAGGCGCTTGGCGGGCATGCCCAAACTGACGTAGTGGAAACGGCGGTTGGTTCTTTCGGGTCCACCTTCTCCTGCAAACATGCGGGTGGGGTCTTCCCCTTCGCGTTTGAAAGGATAAATTCCTGCGGTGTAGGGGAATTCTCCGGGTACATTTTCTTGCAAGCTCCAACGCAAGATGTCTCCCCAGCTGCGGTACTTGGGTGTGCTGACTTTGGGAATGCGTGAGTTGGACAAAGAGCGGGTAGAGGCGGCCACTTTGATTTCCTTGCCGCGAACAAAAAAGCTGTATTCCTCTTCGGCGTAAGCGTTCTTCTTGCTTTCCCACTCTTGGATAATTTGCCAGTTGTGAGGATCCAAGTCTAGCTTGATGCGGTCAAAGGAAGCTTGTAAGTGCTTGGTTAATTCTTCGTCTTCAATGGTGCTCATCGCGGTATGCAAACCATACAACTTTTCGATGACGTTGCATTGATCATTCACCCACTTGTCATAACCACGGTTATTTTCTGAAATTTCACTGAGGTAACGCGTGCGGTGCGGGGGAATGATGAAGATCTTCTCACTCATCTCATCGGTAATTTGGAAAGACGATTGGAGGGGTGCTCCGGTTTTTTCCACTACTTTATCGATGATCATTTTGTACAAACGATTCGTGCCAGGATCGTTGAATTGCGAAGCAATGGTCCCGATGACAGGAAGTGTTTCATCTTCCACATCCCACAATTGGTGGTTGCGTTTGAATTGTTTGCGCACATCGCGGATGGCGTCTAATGCACCGCGTTTGTCAAATTTGTTGATGGCTACGACATCAGCAAAATCCAACATGTCGATTTTTTCCAATTGCGTTGCGGCACCAAACTCAGGTGTCATGATGTACAAAGCGAGGTCGCTGTGGTCCATGATTTCGGTGTCGGACTGGCCGATACCTGAGGTTTCCAGAATGATCAAATCAAACTGTGCGGCTTTGAGCACATCCACCGCCTCAGCCACATGCTTGGACAAGGCCAAGTTGCTCTGGCGCGTGGCCAATGAGCGCATGTAGACGTGGGGATGCTTGATGCTATTCATGCGGATGCGGTCGCCCAACAAGGCTCCGCCGGTTTTTTTCTTGGAAGGATCAACGGAAATAATTCCGATATGCTTTTCTGGAAAATCAAGGATAAAACGACGCACCAATTCGTCTACCATGGACGATTTGCCAGCTCCGCCGGTACCGGTAATTCCTAAAACTGGGACATGTGCGGCGTTGGCTGCGGTTTTGATTTCGGCCAAAAGCGCCTTGTTTTCTTCTGGATAGTTCTCTGCTGCTGAAATGACCTGCGCCAATTGCACAGGGTTTTTGTCTTTTAGGTCAACTACTTTTACATGCACGTTGTTGCCTGTTGGGAAGTCGGATTGGGAAACCAAATCGTTGATCATTCCTTGTAAACCCATGGCACGGCCGTCATCTGGATGGTAAAGACGCGTGATACCGTAAGCGTGAAGTTCTTTGATTTCCTCTGGTAGAATGGTTCCACCGCCACCACCAAAAATCTTGATGTGACCGGCGCCCTTTTCTTTGAGCAGATCAAACATGTACTTGAAATATTCTGTATGACCACCTTGGTAGCTGGTCATGGCAATGGCTTGAACATCTTCTTGAATGGCGCAATTGACCACTTCCTCGACAGAGCGGTCATGCCCTAGGTGAATAACCTCACATCCTGTAGTTTGGATGATACGGCGCATGATATTGATGGCGGCATCGTGCCCGTCAAACAATGACGCAGCAGTAACCACCCGAACTTTATTTTTTGGCTGATAAACAAGATTTTCCATTGTGGCAAAAGTACGAAAACGCCTTTGTTTTAGCGCTGAGCAAAGGTGTTTTCATGCCATAAGTTATTACCAAAACAAATAAGCGCCTTAAATGTATTGAAGCTCAAAATAAAATGTTAAAAGAGGTTTTAATGTAGAAAAAAGCAATAATTTTGAGCTTTAATAATTAATAAGCGCTAAAAATGGGAAGGAACAGATTGCCTATTCGGCAAGACATAGCGGAAGTTTTGAAGGCATTTGGACAAATGTCTTCGGCTGAGGTGCACGAAAAATTAGCATCGCCAGTGGCCTATGCCACGGTCAAGCGGGCATTGCAGGATATGGTTGTGCAAGAAGAGGTGCACAAGTATGGCAATGGTCGGGGTACTCTTTACGCCTTGAACCCTTCTTTCACATTGACAGGGCCTATCGATGTAGAAGCTTATTTTGATGAGGATGATTTTGACCGGGAAATCATCGACACTTTTAATTTTGATTTGTTACAAAACATCATTGATCAAGGTTCATTGTTTACCCAAAAGGAATTGCGCTTACTCGAGATACATTCTCAGCGGTTTAAGCAAAACATTCAACAATTGCATCAATCCGAGTTTAAAACGGAGTTTGAACGCTTGGCCATTGATCTCAGTTGGAAGTCGTCCCAAATTGAGGGGAATACCTATTCTTTATTGGAGACGGAGTTGCTTTTGAAACAACAAATGACTGCATCCGGAAAAACCAAAGATGAGGCAGTGATGTTGCTCAACCATAAGGATGCTTTGGATTTTTTATTGGATCATCCAAATTTCATTGAGCCTTTGAAGGTTCGTGTTTTGGAGGATGTACACAGTATGCTTATTAAAGAGTTGGGGGTGCAACGGAATATTAGGAACAGAAGGGTAGGGATATCAGGAACAATGTACAAGCCATTGGATAATGAGCACCAAATCCGCGAGGCTTTGCAGGCCATGTGTGATTTGATCAATCAACGGGACAATGTTTGGGAGAAAGCCTTGTTGGCCTTGTTGCTCATTTCGTATATCCAGCCTTTTGACGATGGGAACAAGCGTACAGGTCGCATTGTGAGCAATGCCATTTTGATGTATCACCGGGATTGTCCGTTGTCTTTTAGAACCATCGATCCAATAGCATATAAGAAGGCTTTGTTGATATTCTATGAGCGCAACAACTTAAGTGCATTCAAGAAAATATTTATTGAGCAATATCAATTTGCGGTGGAGCATTATTTTTAAAATCACTGCTGTTTGTTCTTACCAATTGGAAACAATAATCAAAAAAAAGTACTTTGGTTTAGAAAAATCTCTGTGTTCTTTGCGAATGCTCTGTGTTCTTCGCGTTAAGCTAAAACATCTTAGTCACTTACCTGAAATTTAGATAATTGTATAACGCAAAGAGCACAGAGAACGCGCAAAGTACGCGGAGTTAATGAATCGATGCTCTAATGAGTAAGTGAGTTTTTAATCGATTAAAATTGCTTAACCAATTCTGTTTTCTCGATAACTCCTTCGTGCTTGAAAGATCGCTTTCCTCCTTTGTAAACCGCAATGGTAGGCAAGGTGGTGATGTTCATGGATTTGCAAAGCGCTTTGTGTTCGTCTTGATTGATGCGCACGACAGTTACTTTTCCGTTGTATTCTTTTTCAATTTCATCCAAGATGGGTTTCATCTTTTTGCAGGGTGCGCACCATGGTGCGTAAAAATCGACCAAAACAACTGGGGCACTTTGCAGTAAGCTGTTGAATTCACTTTCGGTCATTCCTGGATTGTTGGAATTGGTCGCTCCTGTTATTGGCAAATTGTTTTTGTTCCAAGCCATGATTCCACCTTGCAATTCGATGACTTCTTTGAAACCAGCATTGCGCATTCCCTTGGCAGCACTGGCGCTGCGACCACCTGATAGGCAGTACACCAATACGGGTTTGTTCTTGTCCAATGCGGCCACTTGTCGCCCATAGTCGCTGCCATTGAAGTCCAAGTTCATCGCGCCAGCAATGTATCCTCCTTGAAATTCCCCTGGGGTGCGCACATCTACCAATTGTCCGTCAGTCTTCGTTTTGATCAATTCAGCAAAGGCTTTGGCATCCACTGAAGTGGGTGTGTTGCTTCCTGGATTTTGGGCTTGGCCATTGAAATTTTGACAGGCGACAAGCGTTATGAAGAGAGTAAAAATGGCTGCAATATTTTTCATGGGGCAAAGGAAAGCTTAGATAACGGTTATTTCAGTGACGTTGATTACACAGATTAAATTTCAATGCCAACCGGGCAATGGTCAGACCCAAAAACATCATTCAAGATGAAAGCGTCCTTCAAAAGGCCTTTGAAGGAATCGCTCACCAAGAAATAGTCGATTCTCCAGCCTACGTTCTTGGCGCGTGAGTTGAAACGAGCGCTCCACCACGAGTACTTGACCTCCTCAGGATAAAAATGTCTGAAGGTGTCTACAAATCCGGCATTCAGCAGATTTTCAATTCCGTTGATTTCTCTTTGGGTGAAACCGGCGCTCTTGTTGTAGTTGGATTTGGGGTTGGCCAAATCGATTGCTTTGTGCGCTACATTGAGGTCGCCGCAAAAAACAACAGGCTTCTTTTCCTCCAATTTTTTCAAATAAGCCAACAAATCGGCGTCCCATTTTTCCCGGTAATCCAAACGGGCCAATTCACTACCGCTGTTGGGTACGTAGCAATTTACTAAGATAAAATTCTCGTATTCTGCTATGACACTGCGACCTTCTTGGTCGTGTTCTTCCATTCCTAAACCAAAGGTCACGGAAAGCGGCTTGGTCTTGGTCAACACTGCGGTACCGCTGTATCCAGGGCGCACAGCAGAGGAAGTATAGATGAAATATTCATCAAAAGCCTGAAGGGCCTCCTCGGTTTGTTGGTCGTTGGCTTTGGTTTCTTGGAGACACAAGATATCGGGGTTCATGGCGCGCACATCATCCACAAAAGTCTTTTTGGTAATGGCTCTAACACCGTTGACATTAAAAGAGATCAATTTCATGTCCCAAATATAAACCTGCCGCGGTGCATAGTTTTCGGTTGTGGAAAAATACTGGAGTTGTTATCTTCGCCACAGACCATGACCATCCAGCAGCACATACATCAAATCGTTGATCGCCATCCCGATGCCATTGCCCTCACGATGGGCAATGAAAGTTGGACGTATGCTGAGTTGTATCAAAAGTCCAAATGTGTTTCAGGCTTGATTCAGGAAAACGGTCTATCACAAACCAGCATTGGTTTGTTTACCGATAACCAGATGGAGATGTATGCCGGACTTTTGGGCATCTGGATGTCAGGCAATGCCTATGTTCCCATTAACCATAAGTTTCCCCAAGAGCGTTTGACCAAGATAGTCCGTGAGCGCGCTTTGACCCATGTGATTGGTATGGAGAGCAGTGGACCGCAAATGAAGGAATTGGTTCCTGATTTGAGTCCATTGTTTTATGAAAATGGCGTTGCGATAAACGGGGATGTGCATGAATCGGCATTGGCCTATACCTTATTTACCTCAGGCAGCACTGGAGTTCCGAAAGGAATTCCCATTGATCATGCTCATTTGAAGGCATTGATGTTGGACATGTGGGAACGCTATCCGTTGGCTCCTGGCAATAAGGTTCTTCAGGCGTTTGAATTATCCTTTGATGTATCTATTGCCTGTGTGTTGTTGGCGTGGACGCAAGGGGCCGAATTGGTGGTTGCGGATTTGAATGGGATTACTGCGATACAGGCATTCAAAGCCATACATGATCATCAGATAGACTTTGTAACCTTGCCACCATCAGCATTGTTCTATTTGCGAAAATTGAAAATGCTCAAGATGGAGCAGCCATGGGTACGAAAAACATTGTTCACGGGTGAGGCACTGCCTTATTCCGTGGTTCAAGAGTGGAAAACGTGTGCGCTGAATTCCACGATTGACAATGCCTACGGCCCGACTGAAGGTACTGTTTGGTCGTTGATTGATGCTTTGGATGAGACCATCGAGCAGCAAACGGTAAATGGTCTTTGTCCTATTGGACAACCTTTGAAGACCATTGCGATGCGGATTGTGGATGATTCGGGAAACGAAGTTGTGGATGGGGAGCGTGGTGAATTGTGGATTGGAGGTCCGCAGATTTTTGGTGGTTATTTGGGACAACCTGAAAAAACAGCTGAGGTATTGTTTCAAGATGAACAAGGCATGCATTGGTACAAAACAGGAGACATTGTTTTTAAAAATGCCTGGGGAAAAATCATGTATGTGAACCGAAAAGACAATCAGGTTCAAGTAAATGGTTTCAGGGTTGAATTGGGCGAAGTAGAGTTTCATTTGAGGGTCTGTGTTGGCCATGATGCCGCAGTGGTATTGGCCCATCAAGAAAATGAAGTCACTGTATTATACGCCTTTGTGGAAGGACATATTGAAGAACAGGAAGTGTTGGGTGCATTGAGAATAAAAGTGCCCGGTTACATGTTGCCCCGAAAAGTGTTTGGGGTCGATGTATTTCCTGTCAATACCAGCGGTAAAATTGATAAGCAGACATTAAGAAAAAATTATTTGACATGAGCAATGAAGAATTGACGGCACGCGTAGATGGTGTGTTTAGAAAGGTATTTAAGAACGAAGGCATTTCCGTTCACCGCGAAACCACAGCCAAGGACATCGCAGGTTGGGACTCCATCACGCATTTGGACATCATCTCAGGAATGGAAGAAGAGTTTGGAGTGGAGATTACCGGTTTTGAGGTGATGAACATGAATGATGTCGGTGATTTGTATGATCTTTTAACGCAAAAGTTAGAAGCATAGGGTGGTATTTCAATCATGGTCATACGCAGGGTTCATGCTCATCACCATTTTGGTGGTGCGTTTCACCGCTGCGCAATGGCGATGGATGCCGCTGTTGTTGGCCAGTTTTTTCTTTTATTCTTTGACAGGAATTGAGGCCTTTGTTCTGTTGTTGGGTTCCATTTTATTTACGTATTACAACGCGCAGAAAATAGCTGAGAGCGTCAACATGACCAAACGATACCGTTGGTTGTTGGTGTCGGTTTGCGGACAAATATTAATTCTCGGTGTATTCAAATACTTGGGTTTTTTCAATGGATTGATGCAGGGTGTGAATGCATTGTTGCACCGCGGACCATGGAATGATTGGGAATTGTTGATTTTGCCTTTGGGAATTTCCTTTTACACTTTTCAAAGCATGGGTTATGTTTTTGATGTTTACTACAAAATCAGAAAACCTGAAATGCACTTGGGAAAGTACGCCTTGTTTGTTTCTTTCTTTCCACAGATACAATCGGGACCGATTGGACGATCCAAAGAGATGATGCCCCAGTGGTCAAACATTGCAACGCCGCATTTTGAGGATTACCGATGGGCCATTCAACTGTTTGTTTGGGGATTGTTGAAGAAGTTTGTCGTCGCCGATCGCTTGGGAAATTACGTTGATGAAGTATACGCAGGTGCGGGTTCCATGGGTACTTGGGTTTGGTTGTTCGCCTTGGCATTGTATACCGTTCAATTGTATGCGGATTTTTCAGCCTACTCAGACATGGCCATAGCATCAGCCAAAATGTTGGGTATTCGGTTGCCAGAGAATTTTGACTTTCCATACAAAGCGGCCAACATCACCGACTTTTGGAGGAGATGGCATCTGTCGCTATCCGGTTGGTTGCGTGATTACATTTATACGCCATTGTTGTTCAGTAAAAAGAAGTGGAAGAAATGGGCTGTTGTCTATGCCATAGGCATCACCTTTGTCATCTGTGGTATTTGGCATGGTGCCAACATGACTTTTGTGTGGTTCGGAGTGGTTCAGGCCGCGATTTTGATTTTTGAATTGTTTACCAAAGAATGGAGAGCGAGACAGTCTGAACGTTTTGGAAAGGTGTATCATGGATTATCTGTATTGGTCACCTTTTGGGTGATCTCCTTTTGCTTTATCCTTTTCAGAGCTGAGGACATGCAGCAAGTGATGGTTGTGTTGAAAGACTTGATGCATACCGATTTCGTAAGTTTTTCCAATTATATCGCTGAAAAGAATGCTTCCCGTATATTGGGTGTGTTGGCTTTGGTTGTTCTGTTCTTGGGCTTGAATGAAAGATGGGATTTGCGTTTGCGACAAACGAAATGGAACAGTCGCCAGAGCATATGGGCTGTGTCAGGGATGTTGGTATTGCTTGTCATCATGGGGGTTTTTGGTAAAAATGACTTTATCTATTTTCAATTTTGATGAAGAAGTTGAAGTGGGGCATAGGGGTGTTTTTTATGACAACAGGGTTGTACCTTACGCTCTATTTTGCGCTGTGTAAAGTCGAGTACAGAGAACTGCCTTTGGTCTATTTGTTCTCGGATTACTTGGGTCCCAATGGTGGTTTTACTTACAACAAAAGTATAGAATGGGATGAGGCGCAAAAGAGCGCAACGCAATGGGATGTCATTGTATTGGGTGCTTCTAGAGCGGAACGGTCATATGATCCTGCATTTTTTAAATCAAAGGGAATTCAACTCTTCAATTGGGGAACATCAGCGCAAAGTCTTCAGAATTCTTACTTATTGTTGAAACACATTTTAGAAGAGGCACAACCCAAGGCGGTTTGGTTGGACATTGTTCCAGCGTCTTTCAAACCAGAAGCCTTAGAGTCTACAGCTGATTTGATACAGAATGTTACCAGTAACCAGTTGGCTTACAATTTTGCTTGGTCTTCATCCGATATTCGTTCGGTCAATCTTTTGTCCAAACGTTTTTTTTGTGAGAATGTGAAGTGGGAAAAAAAGGGTCGGTCTCAGTACCATAGCCAAGGCTTTGTTTCTGTTTCTGATTCTATGGGAGAAAAGCTTTACAATGAATGTTTGCGGAACGTTAAGCATCAGCGTGCTTATGTCCAGCCTTCTGTTGAAGCAAGGTTAGCGCTTAAAGAGATCATTGAACTTTGCCGAGTCAAAGGAGTATCATTGACCTGTATCATTTCTCCGACAACACCTCTGTACAATATGCAGGACCATGCATGGATGATGGCGTATTTGAATGAATTGAAAAAGGAGCATACTTTCAACATTGTGGATTATGCAGGTGATGGTCAATTTCAAATTCCCAATGATTTTTATGATGAAAAACATCTGAATCACAGCGGAGCCTTGAAATTTGATTCGTTGTTTTTAAGTACAATGAAGTTGCAATAAATCAAGAGGTTTCAACCAAAAAATATTTAATTCAATCTATGGGGTTTCAATCTTTATCTTGCAGCCCATTAGCAACACCACTTCGAAATGCGTTCCTTCACCTACTTGGGAGGTAAATACGATACTACCGTTGTGCAGTTTGGCGAATTATGCGGAAATGAAGAACTTATTGTTCTGAGTTTGTTCTAGCCGTTTTTAATTTGTTTCGTTCTTGATTTTGCTATTTAATTTCAATTCAATATTTGACTAGCTTTGTATGTATGACAAAGATTTCTGCCAAGACCGTAAAATCATCTGAGGTTGTCTTAACTGAATTGATGATTCCTTCCTATGCCAATTTTGGAGGCAAAGTGCATGGCGGTATTTTGCTTTCTTTGATGGATAAAGTAGCTTATGTCTGCGCAGCCCAGTATTGCCATCAGTATTGTGTGACCGTAGCGGTGGAAGGAGTAGCATTTTTGAATCCTGTGGAAGTGGGGGAGTTGGTTTCTTTCAAAGCATCTGTGAACTATGTGGGCAAGACAACTATGATTATTGGTATTCGCGTAGAGGCTAACAATCCGCGAACAGGAGAAACCAAACATACCAATAGCAGTTATTTTACCATGGCTGCCAAAAATGAACAAGGGGAATTGGTAGAAGTTCCTTCGCTGGTTTTGGAAGATGAAGTGCAGTTGAGACGCTTTTGTGAAGGCAAGATGATTAAAGCGTTTTCAGCTGAAAAGCGAAGGTTGCTTAAAGCAGATTTGGAAGATGCTCCATTGCATGATCGCTTGCAAATGTGCAATGATGAAAGATGCCAAATTGAATTTGTATCAGCATGAATTTTGAGCACAAGAAAAGCCCATTAATCAGCATTACTGATTTTATACTAATCCGTTAATTTGCTTTTCTGAAAAAGATTGTAATCTGCGGCTTTTGCGATTAAAAAGAACAACTCTCTCTGTGTCCTTTGCGCATTCTCAGTGCACTTTGCGTTAACAGAAAAAGATCAATATTGCTCATTCAAATATCAGGTGAATCTATTAGGAATCATATTTTATAACGCCATATAAAATTTTCTTTCGAGAATTAAACAAGGAGTTTAGCGTGATGCATTGTCCTTTATTTCGGTCTTGATAAACATTTTAACGCGAAGAACACTGAGAAGGCGCAAAGGTCACAGAGTTTTAAGCGTGAATGATCAAGAACAATTTTTTATTGTCTTATAGTTTAACACTATAAAATCATAACCATTTTCATAGATTTAAAATTCGATACTGCTTTCTGTTGTTGTCATTAAATGTACCAGTACAATAAATCAATGTAAAATCAAATCATCCAAACCAATTCGCTCATCGTGCAAGAGGTTAAAGTCAATCTTGCCTTTGAAACTGGGGTGACTGTATTTGCAAGTCTTTTGCCACAAGTCATGCGGCACAGTTGGTTTCCTTTTGTAGTTGGCGATCCACAGAATAATGTTTTTCTCGTATTTCTTCTTCAAGTATTTGTGGTAGTATTTTTCCTCACAATACACCATGGGGTAAACCCCAATTTTCTCGCGAATGGTTTCCATGAATAGGTCAATGTTCCGTTGGGCAATTTCATCGGTGTACAAATGCCGTTGGTACTCTATATCCACCACAGGAATCAATTCTCCTTTTTGGGGTTGGGCCATTTCAAGGAAATGCAAGGCCTGGGTTTTTCCGTTTTGGTTGAACCTCATGAAATGGTAGCCTGAGAACAATAAGCCTAGCTTTTTGATTTCATTTTTATAGGTGTTAAAGCGATTGTCTTTGAAATGGTTTCCTTCGGTGGCTTTTAAAAAAATAAAGTCAGGTCGGTGATCGCCGATCATCATTTTCCATTTGACTTCACCTTGGTGATGTGAGATATCAATGCCCCATGTGTAGGTGTTGGAAGGATGACGCTGAATGGCCAATGGCTGATCACGAATGACTGGTGGGGCAGGGGGAATCCAGGTATAATCAACAGCCAACCAAATCCCAATGCTGCCCATGATGAGAAACAATGAAACTATAAGAAAGGTTTTGGTTTTTCTCTTTTTTGCCATGGGTAAATATAAAACCATCGTTCATGCGAGTACACATAAACGATGGTTTTTATTACAATTTTTCGTTGGCCAAATTGGCCAAATCACTGCGCTCTCCTTTTGCCAAGGTAATGTGGCAATACAAGTCACTCCCTTTTAATCGCTCAATTACATAACTTAATCCATTGGAGTTTTCATCCAAATAGGGCGTATCAATCTGTCTGACATCACCTGTTAAAATAACCTTGGTATTTTCTCCTGCTCTGGTGACAATGGTTTTTACTTCATGTGGCGTTAGGTTCTGTGCTTCATCAATGATGAAAATACTATTGGTCAAGCTCCTACCTCGAATAAAAGCCAAAGGGGCGATGGTAATTCTACCTTGCTCTTGCATTTCATCAATCCATCGGCGCTTCTTTTCATTTTCACTGAATTGGTTTTTGATGAAATTCAAATTGTCAAACAAGGGTTGCATATAAGGATTGACTTTTTCTTGCGCATCTCCCGGCAAGAAACCAATCTCTCTGTTGCTCAGTGGAATAATTGGACGCGCCAAAATAATCTGCTCATACTGGTTGCGTTGCTCCAAGGCTCCCGCCAATGCCAGTAAAGTCTTTCCTGTTCCTGCTACGCCGGAAATGGTGACCAACTTGATTTCTGGATTCATGATGGCGTCCATGGCAAAGGTTTGTTCGGCATTCTTAGGTTTGATGCCACAGGCATAAGTTTTGTCAACCCGGTGAATCAATTGTTCTTTTTCTGAGTAATAGGCCAACACACTGGCCTCATTGTTTTTTAAAATGTAAAAATGATTGTTGATCCTTTCTTTTCCCAAAATGGCAACTTTGTTGTGGTTGCCGGATTGATACAATTTTCTAATGACCAAAGCCTCAGCATTCTCAATGGTCGTTATTCCACTGTACGCAATCATTTGATCATTGACCTTTCCATGCTTGTAGTCTTCTGCTAAAATATTCAGCGCTTTGGCTTTTAATCGCAGGTTGATGTCTTTAGAAACCAATACCACTTTAATCTTTGGGTATTTGTATTTTAATTCAACAGCAACATTTAGGATTAAATGGTCATTCTTGGCGCTGGAGAAAATCTTAGTTGCGTCTTCACTCAATTCCAATTCGGTTTGCATCTGTATACGCAATCGCCCTTTTTTGCCATTTTTTATCGGAATCCAATCATTGAGCGTGTAGTGCTCTGACATTTTATCAATGAAACGGATACACTCGCGTGCTTCAAAATTCTTGATTTCATTTCCCACTTTGAATTTGTCCAATTCCTCCAAAACAGTGATGGGAATGACAACATCGTTTTCCTCAAATTTGACAATGCTGTGGTGATCATGCAAAAGGACGGAGGTGTCTAAAACAAAGATCTTTTTCGAAGAAATTTTAGCCATGTTTTTTTTGAAAGCTAAATCAAATTATTTCAAAAGATTTGTTTTGAGCCAAATGTTTTTCACGAAATCATTGTGAATTCAAATGTTCAAGATTAATTATCGATTCATTAAACTTGCGTTAATGTAAAAAGGACTACCTGCGGGGTAACCGAAAACAATTTCAAGATGAACTTGATTTTGCATCAACGCAGATAGTCCTAGTTTCTTTGAATGCTGCTCTTGTTGGAGGTCAAAGCATTCGAATATGTCCAAAAAAAGAAACGGAATTTTCTAACCTTTCATTGTCTCAATATCCACGTTTGCGTCATGTTTTTTTCTGAAATATTGATTCAGAGTGTTTTAATGTCGATTTAATTATCTCTATACATAATATATTCTTTTTTGATTTTTGAAAGAATTAGTATTTGTACTATCGATCTGCTACTCTTCTTCTTTCCATCTTAAGCTCCAAGGCTCAACAGAATTCCCTGATGCTTGACACTTTTCACAATGCCACTTGTTGTTGAAAGTATCCATCCAAAATCCATGATCCCACATTGTTGGACCTAGTGGACAGTTGACATACCAGCGATAATATTCTTTGCTGCTGGGGTTGCTGTTAAGGCTGTATTTAAAAATTTGTTGAAGCAAATTTCCTGGATTCATTCTATTGAATTTCATAATTTCATAAGCCTCTTCTTTGCCTGCTTCATAACGGAGTTGAAAAGCGTAGGCAGAAATTACATTGCACCAAATAAGTCTGTCCGAACTATTATCCAATCCCAATTGGTAAGCATGCTTCAGCACGAAGTTGTGTTTATAGGTAGCATGATCAATTTCGTATTCATCGTTGGAATCAATTAAAGTGGGTTCTTTGTCAAAATGGGGCTTGCCGTTGATATAAACGTAATGTTTGTAAATCTCTCGGGTTCCGTCCTCAAACTTGGCCATCACCAGATGAAAGATATAATCACTACCCAGCATGGATCCCGCCATAATCAAAAATGGAAATTGCGATTGAATGTTTTTACTCATTTGTTTTTTGTTTGCGTGATTATTTATTGTTGACCTTTATTCGATTGTTGTCTATCCATGGCTGGATACTATGGCTGTGTACCGAGCATTTGGGACAATGCCACTCATTGGTCACAGCATTGATCCATGATCCATGATTGAACTTGCTGCTCTTGACGGGTAGTGGGCATTGGACCCACCATTTGTTCAGGTCGTATTGATGGGCTGTGACTTGAACTTGGTGATCCAATAATTCCTGAACCAATCTTCCAGGAAACATTTCATTGAAAGTCTGAACCACATGTTTTTCAAACATTCTTTTTTCAACGAGATCCAAGAATTCCTCACGCGTCACAACACTGCTCCAAATGAAATCTTCGCTACCTCCTCGGTGATAAGCGTAATCCAAAACAAAGTTTCTTTTCAATTCAAAATCACTCAATTGTAAGTCGGTGAACGTTTCTTCCAAAATCGGCTTTTCGTCCACATGGGGTGATCCATCCAAAATGACGGTGTGTTTGTAAATGCTTCGTTCGTTTTCCTCTTTGACCAACACAAAATGCTCAGTAAAATCGACTACCTGTTGGAACCCTTCGTGAATGAGAAAGGGGGGGAGGTAAATAATGTTGTTTTTCATGGTTGTTGTTTTTTACAACATCCTAGGCAACAGAAAATCTGGGGAATAACACTTTTTTGACGGTTAGTCCTCATCGTTTTTACCACCGCGGCGTGTTAGGCTCGGTTGGTGACATTGCTGTCGTCTGGATGATGCTGCAAAGTAAAATCTAAAAATTTTATCCCTCCAAATTTTTCTTCTTTTTTTTGCGCCTGCCTTTTTTTCGGCTCCGCCTTCAAAAAGTCACCGCGCTATCCGCTGCTATTCCTCATGCAGGCTGAAACGCCTGCATTCCGGGATATCCGCTACTATCGCTGGCGCTCGAGACTTATCCACAGGTCGATTTATTTTTCCCATTGTAAATCCATTACAATGATCGGTTTTCCATTTGTACAAAACCGAATGCATGCAAATCAAACTGAAAAACCTCTTGTCCATAGACAAAACAGTAGACATCACCCTTCGTCCCATCAATTTTTTTATCGGCCAAAACGGAAGTGGTAAGTCCATTCTCTCTGATGTTATTCAACTCTGTAAATCCAACGCGCATCAGAGCGAGACATTAAAGAAGCACTTTCCTCTTTTGTCCCGATTTGATCAACATTCAGATTGGAGCGGCTGGGTAAATGGAGGAGATTTGTCCAAAGAAGTCATCATTACCAGGAGTGTTAATTTTCTATATCGAAAAGTAATCTTAAAAGTCAAAATAGCAAAATCCCCTCGGATTTATAATACGACCAATACCTTAAGAGCTTCCGCAGAAATCAATACTTTCATCATTCAAGATGGTCAAAATGTACTGATGCATTGGTCAAAGGAAGAGCGTTGGGTGAATAATCGACTGCTTTCCATTTTTTTATACAAAGCCATCAAAGAGCATGGCAATTTAAGCGCGCAAGAATGGGAAGATGAATTGGGCATTTCAGGTCGGTTCTCGGATCAGGTATCTACTGATTTATTGATGGAATACATTCAAACCCAACCACAGAATTTTACAGATGAATTGGGTGAACAGCCCTTCTTTTATATGGATTTGGGCGCTTTCTTTTTTAGACAACGTTTATCTATTCGGAACAATACCAAATTTGATTCAGTGACAGCATTGATGGAAAAGGTATTGGTTCAATTTCAAAAAGAGATGAATCTTTTTTTAACGGACACGCCAATATTGACAGGTGAAAGGAAAAAATTGGGTAATGAAAAACGTTCTTCACAAAAGGAGAAGTATGCCTCCGAGTATTTTGGTTTTTCATTGCTGCACAAAAAGGTCCAACTAGATGATGGTACCTATTTGGGGCAAGAGTTGTTCATCAGTTGCAAAGGCAGAACGGATTGGGTGGAGCGTTTTGGTATGGGATATCAAAAGGTTTGCGGTTGGATAGATCAATGGTCGGATGTAATCCGAAAATTGGAACGCGAAACAGATTCTATTTTGTTCTCTTCCGAACGTTTGGTTATGGTTCATTATCCAGAAAATTATTTGAGTTCAGAATGGCAACGGCAGTTGTTGAGAATGATGTCGGATGATATCCAGCGTTTTCCGCAATTGCGATTGGTGATCATTACACAGAGTCAAGAATTCATCCGTGCTGCCAGCGACATGGTCGGGCAGGGGATGGTTGAGAGAAACACAGTTGGTGTTTTTCGATTTCAATGGGCAGAGGATCGTCAGACCTATGTTCAGCGATTGAAGATGTCGGAATGGGCTTCTGGATTTCGATTTGGTCCTCTTGCCAAGACCAACGAAGTCTTTCCCATCGGACAATTCAACATAGCCCCATTGCAACATTGGAATTGAGTAGATGTGGGGTGAAGTTGTTAAAAACATGACGAAGGTCACATTTTTAACATTTGCCGCTGAACTTTACACTGATACTTGTGTTTAATGATTTGTAAAAACAATTAAACAAATGAGAAAAATTAGACTATTTAGTATTTTCGCTGCTACCGTTTTTTCGGTTCAGCTCAACGCTCAAACCAATGTGTTTGATGATGTAATTGCAGTAAGCCCCAACCACAATTATTTGGAGGCGGCCTTATTACAAGAAGGATTATCTGGCGCACTCCAAAATCCTGGAGCTACCTTGACTGTATTTGCTCCAGACGATCAGGCTTTTGAGCAATTGGCTTTTGCTTTGCAAACCGATATCGCTGGATTATTGGCTTTGGATAATTTGAGTGATATTTTGCTTTATCACGTTTTGGGAGTCACAGTACCTGCAAGTGCAGTGACCAATGGTGCTATTGTTTCTCCATTGGGAGGTGGAAATACGCTTAAGCTTACAGCCACTTCCACTGGAAACGTATTTGTGAATCATGCCCAAGTGGAGACGCCGGATTTGACAACAGATAACGGAATTCTACATTCGATTAACGCTGTTTTACTGCCGGTACAAACGGTTGTGGATGTCGCGTTAAACAATGGTTTTACTACACTAGCTACTGCTGTGATAACGGCTGAGTTATTACCAGCTTTATCCAACCCTTTGGCAACGCTCACTGTATTTGCTCCAACCAATGAAGCATTTACTGCGTTAGCTGGTGCTTTAGGAACAGACATCAATGGTTTATTGGCGTTGCCAGATTTAGCTGATGTTTTGACCTACCACGTTTTGGGAACAGAGGTTCCTTCATCTGCAGTGACCAATGGTGCTATTGTTCAGCCATTGAGCACCTTGAACACATTAAAATTGACTGTGACCAGCACAGGATCTGTATTTGTCAATCAAGCACAAGTGATATTGGCTGATGTCGGTGCTGACAATGGAGTGGTTCATGTCATTAATGCCGTTGTATTGCCTGTAGAAACAGTTGTGGATCTTGCTTTGGACAATGGTTTTTCAACTTTAGCAACAGCTGTTGTTACCGCTGAATTATTACCCGCTTTGAGTGAGCCTTTGGCAACTTATACCGTTTTTGCTCCAACCAATGCGGCATTTGATAACTTGGCCGGCGCCCTTGGAACGGACATCAATGGTCTTTTGGCATTGCCCAACTTGGCTGATGTATTGACCTTCCACGTTTTGGGAACAGAGGTTCCTTCATCTGCAGTGACCAATGGTGCTATTGTGCAACCATTGAGCCCAAGCAATACATTGAAATTGACTGTGACATCCACAGGATCTGTATTTGTCAATCAAGCACAAGTTACTTTGGCTGATGTTACTGCGGATAATGGAGTGGTTCATGTTATCGATGCGGTTGTTTTGCCAGTGGAGACAGTTGTTGATGTGGCCATTGACAATGGTTTTAGCACATTGGTAACAGCAGTGGTTCAAGAAGAGTTGGTACCTGTTTTATCTAACCCTTTGGCTAGTCTTACAGTATTTGCTCCCACCAATGAAGCATTCCAAAATTTGGCGGATCAGTTGTCTACTGACATCAATGGATTATTGGCCCTTCCCAATTTGACTGAGGTTTTGACCTATCATGTTTTGGGTTCAGAAGTGCTTTCAACTGAATTGACTGCAGGTCCAGTGAATACGCTCAATGGAGCGGCTGTAACTGTTTCATTGACCAATGGCGTAATGATCAACAATGCCAATGTAACTTTGGCGGATGTATTGGCCTACAACGGTGTAGTACACGTGATTGATGCAGTGCTATTGCCCATCGATACACAAGTTGATCAGTTTTCAAATGAACAATTGACTTTGTTTCCCAATCCTGTTCAGGAGGTTTTGACAATCAATGGTGAAGTTTTGAATTATTCCATCATGGATCAGCAAGGCAGATTGGTACAAAAGGGCGGTTTAATGTCCAATAAGACGATTGATTTTGGCGGCATGGAGTCAGGTATTTACTTCTTGCAATTGCAAACCGGTTCAGGAGTGAGCAATCATAAAGTGGTAAAGAACTAATTCGATAAATTACTTTTTTTACAAGGGCTGCAATCTTCCGAGAGCAGCCCTTTTTTTTAATCAAGGTTTTGAAAATATTTGCGGCATTTGAACGGATTATGGATTTGGTGGTTAATGATATGACAATCATTAAATAGGGAAATGGAATCAAAAATTTGGTCTTCAGATGACCTGGGAAATTTGGAAAGAAGA
Organism: Flavobacteriales bacterium; assembly: GCA_947442505.1. Classification (GTDB taxonomy): domain Bacteria; phylum Bacteroidota; class Bacteroidia; order Flavobacteriales_D; family Sanyastnellaceae; genus CAMCTV01. Next base: position 64,656 of record CANEVR010000004.1, read on the forward strand.
TACCGTGGCAATCTTATCAATTCTATTGGAGGGTTCAAGCCATTGATGCTTTTGGGAACGCAGAGTCTTCAGGGGAATAATAACTTGGCCACCTTTAGCTCTTATTTTCATGTGGGCGCTGATCCGGCATTGTGTGGAATCGTCATTCGTCCTTCAGAACCTGGAGAAAATACCTTGGGCAATATCATGGACAATGGTCACTTCACCTTGAATCATGTTTTGCCTGAATTTTATGAGAAGGCCCATCAATGCAGCGCCAAGTATCCGCAAGGAGTGAGTGAGTTTGAGGCAGTAGGATTGACCCCGGAATCGAGAGAGGGAATTCGAGCACCATTTGTCAAAGAGAGCAGAGTCAAAATCGCTTGCCAATTGGAGGAAAAAATCGACATTCATTTGAACGGCACCATCATTATCATAGGTCGGATGATTCATTTGGAATCCCCTGAAGAATGTCTGATGACAGATGGCTCAATTGATTTAGAAATGGCCCAGATTGTTACTTGCTCTGGATTGGACACCTACCATGTGACCAGAAAGTTGGGCAAGTTGCCTTATGCGAAGTCAAATGTCGGATAGACATTTTAGTACCAATTGTTTTTTTGTTGAATAAATTAACATTTTTACTGAACAAATGTGTTGTATCCTTGTTTTTAATGTGATAATAACCAACGGCGTAACCGAAAAGCCTCAATAGAGTAGGGAAAAAAAACCTTAACTAACACTTATGGAACATTTAAAAATTGCGAGCGACAATTATGTTGCGTTTACGTTCTTCATCGGAACAATGGCTATGATGGCCGCGTCTGTCTTTTTCTTTTTTGAACTCAACAACACCTCTCCCAAATGGAGAACGTCGGTGTTGGTTTCGGGTTTGATTACTTTTATCGCAGCTGTGCATTACTATTACATGCGCGGTTACAATTTGGAGACAGGCGATTCTCCAACGTTTTTCCGTTATGTGGATTGGATTTTGACTGTTCCATTGATGTGCGTTGAGTTTTACTTGATTACAAAAAAGGCTGGAGCAAAGGTTTCTTTGTTGTGGAAGTTGATCTTCGCATCTTTGGTCATGTTGGTGACTGGTTACATCGGAGAAGTATTGGATCCAGCGCAAAGCGTTCTTTGGGGAGTAATCTCAGGAGCAGCATACTTCTACATCGCATACCTAATCTGGTTTGGTGAAGTTTCAAAATTGGCACAAACTGCAGGACCACAAGTTGCAAAAGCTACGCGTATCCTTGCTTGGTTCGTGTTGGTTGGATGGGCCATCTATCCATTGGGATATATCTTAGGAACAGACGGAGGTTTATTCGGTATGAAATTGGTTCAAGACAAAGCTGCTGCTTTGCATGCCATGGATATCGTTTACAACATTGCTGATGCCATCAACAAAATTGGTTTCGGTTTAGTGATTTACAGTTTATCAAGATCTGAGGACTAATCACATTTGTAATAACTCAAAAGGAAAGGGACGAGGTGTTTATTTGACCTTCGTCCCTTTTCTTTTTTTATATGAATCAATCAATTGAAAACAGTATGAGTAAAACCTATGATTACATTTTTGTAGGAAATGGAGCCTCAACTGCTTTATTGATTCATGCCATGAATCAGCGCAAGCTTTTCAGTGGCAAGAAAGTTTTGATTTTGGATGGAGATGCAAAAACCAAGAATGATCGCACATTTTGTTTTTGGGCGGATGATAAAGAATGTATTGCTCAGGATCTAGGGCATTTGATTAAGAAATCATGGAATACAATGGAATTGTCAAAAGGAGAGGCTGTGCCCTTGGATCCTTTTCGATACCATTTTATTTCAGGATTGGATTTGTATGATGCAACTAGAGATATTATTCAGAATGAACAATTAGAAATTATTCATCACCATGCTGATATTGTAGCTTCCAATAGCAAGGGGAAATATGTCATCGTAAATGGTGAGCAATATTTTGCCCAACATATTTTTGATTCACGCCCGCCCAAGTATTTTGAGCCAAAGAACCAAGAGGTTTTTATGCTTCAGAGTTTTGTGGGTTGGTTCATTCAAACCGAGCGACCGATTGAGAATGTTGATTTGTTTCGATGGATGGATTTTGATGTTGAACAAAATGACTTCACCCAGTTCATGTATGTTTTGCCATTTGATGCGCACAATGTTTTGGTTGAATTAACCCGTTTTGGTCAGGAATCACTTACAGATGATGATGCGTTCCCTATCCTCCATGACTACATTGAGCAACATTTTGGGGATTACGAAATCAAGGAAACAGAATTGGCCGGTATACCAATGACCAATTGCGCTATGTCACACAGTGATCGAAAAGGGGTTACCTTGTTAGGGGCAAGAGCAGGAATGCTCAAGCCAACAACGGGCTACGCTTTTAAGATGATGCATGAACACGCGTTGCGCATTTCTGAAGAGATTTCCAAGCAGGAGAATGATGGTTTGTGCGTAGTGAAGAGTCCAAAACGGATGGTCAAGAGTCGTTTTGAATTTTACGACGCGCTATTGCTCATTGTTTTGACCCGCTGGCCACATGAAGGAAAAGATTTATTTAACGCTTTATTGCGCAAAGTTTCCTTGCCACTAGTGATGCGATTTTTGGAGCACAAAACTTCTCTTAAAGAGGAGTTGAATGTATTCTATCAATTGCCTTGGCGACCATTTCTAAAGGCCCTGCTTCATTGGGGTGGAAAACATTATCGGCAACTGGGAATTTTTATTTATTTGTTGCTGATTGCTTTTCTTAAACCAGACAATATTTGGATTGATTTATTATCGTTTGGGGTGTTAATACTAGGGTTGATTGCCATTGGAATTCCACATGGAGCGTTGGATCACTTGGTGGAGTCTTGCGTTTTTGGAACAAAACGGTTCTTCAACTTCTTGGGACTGTATCTGCTAATGATGGGTTTGATGGCCACGATTTGGATGTTCCATCCTACTTTGGCGCTGCTCATTTTTCTCATATATTCAGCTATTCATTTTGGTCAAACGGACGGAATAGAGTGGGGAATGTCCAATATTATTTCTTGGCTATGGGGAGGTACTTTGCTCTTTTTTATTTTGGGTTCGCACCAAGCTGAGGCTTCCGTTATTCTATCTGCGATGGGATATTCTGGAACTATTCCTTATGCAAATGTTTTCATCCTTACTCCTTGGTTTTTGATGGCATGGTACCACAAACAATGGTCTATGTTCATCACTTTAATTTGGTTGAGTTTAACAGCAATGGTTCCATTGATATATGCATTTGGGCTCTATTTTATATTTCAGCATAGTGCATTGGGTTGGGGGCATTTGCGGCAAAGATTAAAGTTGACCCATTTTCAAATGTGGAAACAGTCTCTTGTCTTTCAACTGGGCGCATGGATTTTCTTATTGGTTTACATGTATTATTGGCCATTGAATGCTATGAATAATAATGTTGGCTGGAGTGTTTTTTTTATTTTTTTATCCAGTTTAAGTTTTCCCCATGTCTTGGCCATGTTGCGTTTTTACAATCGGAACGCAGTTACAAAGGTCTAGGAATGTGGTATGTGGCATTTGCTATGGACAAAAAGGGATTTAGCCAACCTGTAAAACCCCAACCTTGTTTTGTTCAGTGACCCCATACCCCGGATAGTAGTGGAAAGCCTTTTTGCAGAGCAAAAAGCTTGAAACGGATAGCCGGATTAGGTCCAAATTTCAAAAATTCCACACACTTTTTGTCCTGCTATTATACATTTGGGATTTGGTATCAAAAAAAAACCTGGGAAGTACCCAGGTTTTTTCAGTGACACCGTAGGGAGTCGAACCCCAAACCTTCTGATCCGTAGTCAGATGCTCTATCCAATTGAGCTACGGTGCCATCGCTTAATGCGGGTGCAAATATAAGGTTTTATTCCACTTTTGCAAATTTTTTTCCGTAGTTTAGTGTCCATGGCACGTTCCTCCTTTGTAATTTCTGCTGTCTGGTTCTTGTCCCTATTGTCAGGCATCCTTTTCTTATACCTGCTTCAACGCTTCTCTTTTGCACCTCATTCTCAATTCGATTTTTCTCATGCATCAGAATGGTCGTCTCATCCAGAACCTTTGTCGGATAGTACAATCAACATTGCCTTTTTGGGCGATTCTTGGATTCACAATGGCGAAGTAGGTCGTTTTGTTCAAGAGTCTCTCGCGTCCAATAATCATTATTCAGTTACCAAGTCCTTTGGTTTCTGCGGCGCAACCTCCAAGGACCTCTACCAAATGATCTCCAATCCTTCTCCATTATACCATTATGCTGATCATACTTGGGACTATGTTGTAGTGATTGTTGGTGTTAATGACGCCTCTGGTCAATATGGTCCTGATTTCTATTCACAGCATACGTTTTGGATGGCTGAGCGTATTCTCCAGATGGGTGCTATCCCCATCATTGTCGAGCTGCCCACTTTTGCCATCGAAGAATCAACATCATTGTTTCCCTGGGTAAAGCGTGTGCGGAATCAAATTTTCGCCTGGTGGCAGGGTTGTTCTATCAACAATATTTCTTGCTATCGCAATGCGCTGAGGCAAAAAATCAATGAGAGTGACTTAAAAGACAAAATTCGGATTGTTGATTTTGATCAAGTTTGTAGTCAATATTCAGAAGATAAAGAGCTGTACCGTGACTTTTTTCACCTCAACAGCAGAGGAAATAAAAAGCTTGCAACTGCCATTGCAGCCGAGATAATTGAGAAATAAATTTTTATTTCGCCCTCAACTTAAATTTCACCTTGAAATGAATTGGTCCTCCTTGTTCAGCCTTGTAATTGGTATGCCAATAGTTATTGAAGACATATAGGTACAATTGCTCAATAGGCTGAAAGTCACGTTTCCACACTTTAGCCCCCATCTCTTGCGTTTCGTCTATCGGTTGGCCTATTTCAATCAAGGGTAAATCGAGGCTTTCTATTTCCCAATCGAAATCAGCATAATGCAAAACGATGCTGCCTTCACTACAAATAAACTCGCGGTTGGAACCCGGAAGTTGACTTGTTGGATATTCCAATTGTGTTGTACCATAAGTCAAACTTTCTGCATCAGCATTTGTGCTCAGTAAGAAGTGCAATGATTCTTTCTCGAGTGTGGAGTCCTTCTCTATGTTGACTTCTATTTCAATTTCACCCGCCTTCTTGTTCAAGCGGTATTCCCAGTCCGCTGTCATTTGTCCAATGTCCGTATTCCACTCGCCATGAACTTGAATAAACTGCGAGCTGTCATTGTCTGATTGTGCTGGAATGGTGATCGTTGGAAAACAATATTTGGTTGGATTAATTCCAGTGCAATAAACAGGAGCGAAAACAGGAAGGTGTTCAAGGTCCATCGTTATTGCTATACTTATTGGCCCCATGCTGGTTGGTTTTTGAATGGGTATTGCCTGAGTGAGCATCGATTTTTCATTGCTCAGTTTCAAACCACTAATCCCACCTGTCTCTGGATTGACGTACATGAATTGAATTGGAATGATTTTGATGTGATTCAGATTAGATTCTATGATTGCTTCTGTTTTTGAATACCGATTGATCACTTCCTCAATATCATTCAATTTGCGTTTTGCTTCGGTCAAGAATGATTTTTTGTAATGCCATTGCTGAGTGGTAAATGGAGAATAAGGATCTGAGATACTGCACCATGATCCCCATGTGTGCTCATGAAACAACACGATATCGCGATGAATGGAATAGAAATCAATAAAGGGTGTTTTATCTCGCTCAGTATTTTGCCATTGCTTTTCCAATGCGACAAGCTTTCCAGAAACTTGACGCATTTCAATTTCCTCGCGAGCAGTAGAAAAAGCGCCATCTTCCCAATACGGCGAAATCTCACCACCATAAACACGGGGTATTGCTTCATGGTTTTTTTCGATCTTGAAGTAAAGTTGATCCAATGAAGCAATGGATAGGGTAGGGCTGCTGTATACATTGTTCCAATTCTGAACAAAGGTGTGCAGGGTGGTGTCTACGGGACCATTGTCTGCATTTTTCGTGTAGCGCAATTGCACCAATGTTTCTGGATGATTCTTGGCTGTTAGTTCATTGGCATATTGTGCAATGCGCTTCTCCCATTGGAATTGCTTTTCATTGTTTTGAATGTTGTGAAAATAGGAATATCCTTTGCCAGCCGTCCAAACCAACACTTTACGGTCGGTGTATTGATTGGGATGCCAATAAAAATAGGTGTCGCCGGTTTGTTCAATGACACTTCCAACGCGATCCCCATGATCCGCATGTTTCTCCACATAGTTGGGGCCCAAAGACAAAAAGGGAATGTCGTTTTGCACGTAATTGTTCAGTGCAGCATAGGTGATTCCAGGTATGTCCGTAATCATGGCATTTCTGATGTCCCTGCCAGTAATGGATTCCAACTTTTTCCCATATTCCAATATCCAAGGCAATTCATCGGGATGACACAGACCATTGAGCACATTGGCGTAATTGATGGACAAAACCAAGTTGCCGCTTTTGACATAGAATACAAATAGCTCTTTTTCCGATTGCGAGGCAATTTTCATAAAATTTTCCACCGCCCACAACGATTCAATGTGCCAAAAGACTTCCTGGCCTTCCGCTTTGGCTTTTGCAATCCATCGCATCGCTGATCGAATATTCTGCGTCTGTATTTTCTCCACCTCCGTTTGATGGTGGGAATACCCGATGTCATTGTGACTGTGATGAATGATGTTCATCTCATAATGCCGATGGGGCTGAACGTCCAAATGAAACAGTTTCAAAGGGGTTGAGAAATCTTGTTGGTACTGACTGACCATCAGCGTATCCAAACCACTAAAATCTTTTGGATAAGATGGGATGCTCAACAAATTATATCCTGGAGCAATGGTCAATGTTGTATCGATAATACGACTGCTCAATCGAATTTGAATGGGCTCAGCCTCAATGTTGTTGGCACTGATCTGCATGCATCGGCGTTGACCTTTGCGATAAATGAGCGAAGTAGCTTGGCAATTCACTTCCATTTTGGGTTGGTACTGAAACACCATCATCCAATCTCGACTAAGGGGATAATGCTTTCCATAGACCTCAAAAAAAGCCTCTTTTTGGACTTGTTTCGCAGGCACTGTGATTTCCAACCATCCAAATGCATCACCATTGATGTCATATTCTAGAATGTTGAAGAACACGATGGCATTTGCATCCTGAAAAATCTTTTTCCTGCCCAATTCCTTTTGTTTGGGGAGGGTGGTCATGGTGAAAAGTGAAGTTCTATTCAAATACCAATCAAACTTGCGCTCTCCACCGCTGGTGCCACTGGAGTGTCCGACCAAAAAATAATAGGTGCTTGTTTCTTTGCCTTTCTTGGGAATTTGTCCATTAAACCGAATGGGCGATTCACCATTGCAGCGGGTGAGCAAGGCCATAGAGGCGTATTCATGATAGGGTGAAAAGTAGGAAATATCTTCCCCTTCGACTTTAGTATTGAAATACAACCCGTCCTGCGCTTGTAAATTGGCTAAGCCGCAGATGACGAAAATTAAAAAACAAACAAAACGTTTTTTAGTGTCCATTCTCCAACAAGAACTGGGTCATTTTTTCGAACAAGTGCAATCTGGTTTTGCCTCCTGCGATGCCGTGATTCTTATTGGGGTATGAAAAGAAATCAAATGGTTTGTTCGCTTGAATCAAAGCCTCTGCAAAGTCCATCGCATTTTGATAATGAACATTGTCATCCGCAGAGCCATGCACCAAAAGGAAAGGACCATTCAACATCTTGGCATAGTTCACAGGAGAATTGTCTTCGTAACCACTTTTGTTTTCTTGTGGTGTGCGCAAAAAACGCTCGGTGTAAATGCTGTCATAATATTTCCAATTGGTCACAGGAGCCACGGCAATACCTGCATGAAAAACTTCTGCTCCCTTTGTCATGCACAAAGAGGTCATGTATCCACCAAAGCTCCAACCTTGCATGTTGATTCTGCTTCCATCCACAAAAGGCATTTGAGACATTAGTTTAGCGACTTCGATGAAATCTTCCGTTTCATTTTTTCCCAATTGCATATAGGTAGAATGTTTGAAATCACGGCCACGGTATTGGGTTCCTCTTGGATCAACGCTGACCACGATATACCCCTGTTGCGTCAGCATTTGGTGCCATAGATAATTTCTTCCCTCATACATGTCCATGACAGTATTTCTTCCCGGCCCACCATAAATCACGAATACAACTGGATATTTTTTATCCTTTTCCATGTTTTGTGGCTTCATCATCCAAGCATTCAAGGTGTGTCCTTGGGGAAGGGTGAAGGTCATGAATTCTTTTTTGCTGCTGCAATAATCAGCCATAGTGGATTTCAATTTTTCATTGGCCACCAACGTTCTCAGCAGGGAACCTGTCTCATTGTGCAAGGTGATGGTGGAGGGCTGATTGGCATTGGAGTGGGTGATGATGCAATATTTCATTCCTTTGCTGAAGCTCGCATCATACGTTCCTCCATCATATTTTTTCCCCATCCAAGTTTCCGTTTTTCCTTTCAGATTAACCCTTTGAATACTCTTGCCAATGGTGTTTTCCGAAGCTGAATAATAGACATTGTTCTTCTCATCCAATCCATAAACATCAACCACCTCCCATGCTCCTTGGGTTATTTGTTTTTTTAATTTACCGGTATTGTCGTAGTGATACAAATGCTGAAATCCATCTTGTTCGCTGGTGATGATAAATCCTTCTTGGTTTTGCAGAAAGTAAAAGTTGTCATTGATGTCAATGTACGTTTTGCTGCTTTCCTTGTATAAAACTTCAGCAGTCGGAATATTACTCCCTTTGCTCAACGCATTTTGAATATTGTATCCTACTATGTTCAAGTCATTTTGTAGGCGATTCATTTGGTAAACAAATAATCGATAATCCGACGGATGCCATTTGAAACGGGGGATATAGGTATCGGCATCTTTTCCTGAAAAAACATTCACAGTACTTCTTGTGCTCAAATCAAAGACATGCGCCGAAACTTGGCTGTTCTTTTCTCCTGCCTTGGGGTATTTGAAAGTAACGCGCTCAGGATACAATTGTCCATACAAATCCATTCCGTATTCAGGGACTTCCGTTTCGTTGAATTTTAAATAAGCAATGGCCAAACTATTGGGTCTCCAATGATATCCTTGCACCAAAGCAAATTCCTCTTCATACACCCAGTCGGTAGCACCGTTGATGACGCTATTCCATTGTCCATCCTGGGTTACTGCAGTTGTTTCGTTCCTATTGAGATCGTAGATAAAGATGTTGTTGTCATATACATAAGCCACTTTGGTTCCATCAGGACTAAAACTGGCCAAACGGGTTTTGTTTTTTTCACCTGCAATCAAGGCCTGCGTTTTTCCTGTGTTCAAATCATGGATGAAATAGGTGGCATAATAACTATATCGGTACAATGCCTCTTCCTTGGTTTCAATCAATATTTTCTTTTCGTCAGCGCTGAAGCTATATCCACCAAATCCGGTCTCTGCATTTCTAAAAATACTCATTGACGAAGCGATAAGCCCAACGGAGTCTCCTGTTGCGTAACTATACTTAACAATATAGTCTCCCAATTTTTTACTGCTCTTTTGCAAAGTGTAGTGCAATCCATCATTCATGCTTGGCCCTTGTTCAAAGCGCTCGCTGGCGAATGTGTTACCTGTCCAAATTAACTCGTTGGTCAGTTTTTTTTGTCCCATGACCCAAACAGATTGGATCAAAATCAAGGTCGTTAAAATTAAATATCTCATGTTCATAGCTTCTCTTGCGAATATAAGGTCAATTGCACCATTGCGGTATTTTTGGGATATGTCAAAAGACTATAAAAGAATTGATTCATACGACGTGGATTTCTTTCGTTCCTGTCTGGACGAATCATCAATCCACTTGGATGATGAGGTGCTCAAGCGTTACGGTTCGGACGAAACAGAAGACCTTTGTTTTCCACCGCATATTGTTTTACAACCCTCATCCACAGGGCAAGTGGCGGCTATTATGTCGCATTGTAACCAACAGAAAATCTGCGTTACACCCATTGGCGCACGCACCGGATTGAGCGGAGGTGCATTGTCCATTCATGGTGGGGTGGGGTTGAGTTTGGAGCGCATGAACAAGATTTTGCACATCGATGAAAAGAATGGTCAAGTAACCACTGAGCCCGGCGTGATTACGCAGGTATTGCAAGAAGCATGTGCTGAAAAAGGCTGGTATTATGCGCCTGATCCTTCCAGCAAAGGTTCGTGTTTCATAGGTGGTAACATAGCTGAAAACGCCGGAGGTGCGCACGCTGTGAAGTATGGCGTCACCAAAGATTTTGTTTTGAATCTTGAAGTTGTTTTGCCCAATGGGGACATCATTTGGACTGGCGCCAATACGCTAAAGAATTCTACAGGTTATCATTTAACACAACTCATGGTGGGTAGCGAAGGAACATTGGGAGTCATTACCAAAGCCGTTTTGAAACTCTTGCCTTTACTCAAACATCAATTGCTCATGCTGGTTCCTTTTTATCAAGCAGAGCAGGCCTGCCAGGCGGTGAGCGCTATTTTTCAGGCTGGTATCATGCCCAGTGCTTTGGAATTCATGGAGCGAGATGCGATCGATTTCGTACTTCAATTCTTGGATGATGTTGTGGTGCCCATCGAAGAAAAAGTTCAAGCCCATTTGTTGATTGAGGTGGATGGAAATTACCCCGATGTGTTGATGCAAGACTGTGAACGCATCATGGAGGTGCTTTCAAGTTTTGACTGCGGTGATCCACTTTTGGCGGAAGATGATACGCAGAAAAATCAACTGTGGAAGATGCGCCGCAAGGTAGCGGAGGCGGTGAAGTCGCATTCGGTTTACAAAGAAGAGGATACCGTCGTTCCCCGTTACCAATTGCCAACCCTCTTGAATGGAGTAAAAGCGATTGGAAAGAAATATGGTTTTCGTTCTATCTGTTACGGCCATGCCGGAGATGGAAATCTACATGTAAATATTTTAAAAGATGTCCTAAATGATACGCAATGGCAAGAAATGTTGCCCTTGGCCATTACGGAAATTTTTGAATTGACCCGTTCTTTGGGAGGAACATTGAGTGGTGAGCACGGTATCGGGTATGTGCAAAGACCGTATATGCATTTGGCTTTTAATGCAACCGAGTTGGCCATTATGAAAGGAATCAAGTCGGTGTTTGATCCCCAAGGCATTCTCAATCCATCAAAAATTTTACCATGAGAATTGCCATCGTTGGTGCCGGTGCTGCTGGATACTTTGCGGCATTGCAGCTGCAAGAATTGCTTCCTGAGGCAGAAGTGAAGTTGTATGAAAAAGCAACGCCATTGGCCAAAGTAAAAGTCAGTGGGGGAGGAAGATGCAATGTGACACATGCTTGTTTTGATCCAGCTGAATTGGTTCAATATTATCCCAGAGGAGGAAAAGAATTGTTGGGTCCCTTTCATCATTTTCAGCCTGGCGATACCATCGCCTGGTTTGCGGATCGTGGAGTGGAATTGAAAGTCGAAGAGGATGGTCGGATGTTTCCCATTACTGACAAGTCGCAAACCATAATCGATTGTTTTCAGAACACCTTACGTCCGGAAACGTTGATGAAGGTCGGAATTGCAGATTTTGTTCAGGATGGAGAAGGTTGGAAAATCGTGACGGATCAAGGAGAGGAAGAGCGATTTGATCGTTTGGTCATCACGGTGGGCAGTAGTCCCAAGTTCGCCAAGATGATGGAGCAGAAGGGCATCACCATGGTATCAGCAGTTCCATCGTTGTTCACTTTTCATATCCCGGATGAGACGCTGCATGCCTTATCAGGATTGGCGTTTCATGCCGAAGTAGAAATAGAAGGAGCACCATGGACCACAGAAGGTCCTATGTTGATTACCCATTGGGGAGCCAGTGGTCCTGCCGTGTTGAAGATGAGTGCTTGGGCAGCAAGATTGATGGCTGAGAGGGAGTATAAGGCCGAGATGCTGTTGAATAGCTTGCCCCAATGGAACAGAGATACAGTCAAGCAGCAGTTGATCGAGGTGCGCAAGGCCAGCGCCAAGAAGCAGGTCATCAATGCGCATCCACCGGGGGTGACCAACCGTTGGTGGAATTTTGTTGTACAAAAGCACAACAAGGAGAAAGACAAATTGTGGGCTGATGTGACCAATGAGGCCATTGACAACTGGACAGAACTATTGACACAGATGCGTTTGCCCGTTAATGGCAAGTCGACCTTTAAGGAAGAGTTTGTCACCGCTGGAGGCGTTGATTTGCGCAGCATAAATTTCAAGACCATGGAAAGCAAAGAGCAGAAGCATTTGTATTTCGCAGGAGAGGTATTGGACATTGATGCTGTAACTGGGGGATTCAATTTCCAGGCCGCATGGACAACGGCAGTAATTGCAGCGCGCGGCATATCCAATTCATTTTCTTGAAAATAATTTGCGTAACAACAGATTAACAATGTATATTTGCAGTCACAACATTGCGGGGTGGAGCAGTTGGTAGCTCGTTGGGCTCATAACCCAAAGGCCACAGGTTCGAGTCCTGTCCCCGCTACTAGGAAAAGCCAATCGGAAACGATTGGCTTTTTGCATGAAAAAAGTGTTGAATGCTTGCATTCAAAAGCTTTTTGAAATGCAAAAGGAAATGACGAAGCCATTTTGCTTTTGCTAGTTAAGCCCCCCTTTTAGGTCCATTCAGCCCGAACGAAGTGAGGAGCTGAATAATCCTGTCAGAATCAAACCGCAGGTTTGAATGAATGAAAAGACAGAAAAAAGCTAAGATGCGTAGCATCTAGCTTTTCCTAGTGAAGCCCTCCTCAAGGTCCACCGAGCGCAGCGAGGTAATCCTGTGAAAGTTGAATGCTTGCGTTCAAAAGCTTTTTGAAATGCAAAAGTAAATGGCGAAGCCATTTTGCTTTTCCTAGTGAAGCCCTCCTCAAGGTCCACCGAGCGCAGCGAGGTAATCCTGTGAAAGTTGAATGCTTGCATTCAAAAGCTTTTTGAAATGCAAAAGGAAATGGCGAAGCCATTTTGCTTTTGCTAGTTAAGCCCCCCTTTTAGGTCCATTCAGCCCGAACGAAGTGAGGAGCTGAATAATCCTGTCAGAATC
>CANEVR010000005.1 GCA_947442505.1 Flavobacteriales bacterium
GGATTTTTCATTTTTGGTGGTTGCTGAACCTACACCGAAGGTGTGAGTGAAGCAAGTGCAAAAATGGAAATCACGCAGCGAAGCGGAGTGAGCACATTTCTTCTGAAGCCTCCCCCCATTAGAGAAAAGCGAAGCTAATCTCTCCGTCTCCGCCAGATTAAATGTGATCATCCCAACAAATGTTGGGATTTTTCATTTTTGGTGGTTGCTGAAACTACACCGAAGGTGTGAGTGAAGCAAGAGCACAAGTGGAAATCACGCAGCGAAGCTGTCAAAAATCATGACCCTGTTTGTACTATTGAATTGCCCAAACATTATATTTACTCCGTAAACAAAATAACATGAAGAAAATTTTATTCTTTTTAAGTGCCATTGTGATTGGCAGTTCCTCTTTTGGCCAAAACAAACACATCATGAAGAAGGAGCATATGAGCCCCATGATGAGTCAGCGACAATCCTTTCATCCGACAACAGCTTCAGGCAACCGCGTTGTAGTCTTGCAAGAAAACTTTGAAGGTGCAATGGATGCATTGCCTGCGGCGATTCCCAATACATGGATGACCAATATGGTGACTGACAATACTGATATCACTGAGACTGCGGCATTTAAAATTTTTGATGCCGAAACAGCCAACACCGGCGGTTATTGGCCTGTTCCTGAAATCAGCATGACCAATGCCAACAAATTTGCGGCCGCCAACGACGATCCTGAACCATGTGACTGCGACTTGACCACCGCATGGCTAGAGACCCCCATATTAGACTTTACTGGATTATCCAACATGGCTTTATACTTTGATATTTTTCACGACCAAAACTTTGGCGGAGGCGATGCTGAGGTTGCGGTTTCAACCGATGGCGGAGTTACATTCAGCGTTGTTCCAGTTGTATTAAATGACACTACTACAACTTTGAGTGTCGACGAGCAATTTTGGCAGAGTGTAATCATTCCTTTGTTTCAGTTTGACAACATGAGCAATATTCAAATTCGATTCCAATGGTCCGACAATGGAGGATGGGTATCAGGATTTGCGGTTGACAACATTGTTGTACAAGAAATGATGGCCAACGATTTGGTAGCGAATAAAGTTGTTTTTGGCAATTGGGACAACCCAACCGTTGAAGGTGGATTATTGGACTACAAACAAATTCCATTGAACCAAGTAAGCCCCATTCAGGTGACAGCAGTCATCGGTAATGGCGGCGTTAATGAAGCCCAAGCCGTTAATGTATTGTGCTCTGTGACTCAAAACTTGGTATTGGCTCAATCCTTTGGAAGTGCAAATAGTGTCATCATTCCAACTTTGGGCAAAGATACTTTGGTTGCTATTTCCACTTTCACACCCAATGAATTGGGGGATATCATGATTACCGCTACTCCAATTTCTGACTCTTTGGTTGATGAGAATCCGGCGAATAACATGGCAGTGAACAATATGGAAATTACCGAATTCGTTTACGGAAGAGACAATGGCGTTTGTCAATTGTTCTATGGCAATAGCACCAACTATGAATTCGCGAATTTGTATGATATTCAAGCTGAAGATCAATTTGGTGCCATCGAAGTGGCATTGCGATTTGCCGCTGGAGCAGAAGGAAGTTTGATTAAAGGGTTGATTTATGAATTTCAAGGTGTAGACGCTGTTGGTGCTCCAGTATTGGTTGATACAGGCTTTGAGACCATTGAGTATGCCGTCACTACTGAAGATGATAACATTGCGGGTGAAAGTAAAATCATCACTTTACCGATCCTTGCCACAGGAGGCGCAACATTAGAAGCAGGTAAAACCTATTTGGTTTCAGTACTTTCTACTGCGGAGACAGACATTGCAGTATCCGGATTCAACACATGGCCTGGATCATGGTTTCACGATGGAACATCTTGGGGATGGACATACGGTATTCCCATGGTTCGTTTGAACTCAGATGAGAGTTTGGCTGTTGGTGTTGATGAGCTTACAGTTGCTGAAGTTACTCAAATGCAGGTTGTACCAAATCCTGCCGCAGATCATTCGCAAATTCAAATCCAAACCAATGCTGGAGGAACAGCTTCATTGCACATCTGCAATGCATTGGGGCAAACAGTAATGATCGACAATCGCTTAACGATTCAAAAAGGGCTAACACTGGTATCCTTGCCTCAAGGGATCAGCAATGGCCTTTACCATATCTCTATGGATTTCAACGGACAACAGATTACATCAACGTTTGTGAAGTAATTAAAAAATATTTTGGAAAGAAAAAGGGTTGTGATAAAACACAACCCTTTTTTTATTCAACCAATCTATTCTTCCATTGCCAAGGTTTGAAAATCACCTGGTGCCTTTTCCAAAACAACAACACCAGGTACAAACCAACAGGAGAGCCTACAGCCAAGAAGCTGAGGTAGATAAAACTTAACCGAACATTCTTGACCTTCACGCCCATTTTATGGGCAATAGAGGCACAAACCCCAAAGGCATACTTCTCGAAAAAAGATGAAATTTTCTGCAACATGAGATTCATTTTCCTCAAAGATGCAACAACTATTTTTGAAAAGCAAGTTCCCAAATGGGAATCGTATTCATGAAAATGCCCTCTTGGGCGGTGGAACTGAGTTGGACTGAAGACTTGTAAGCAAGTCTTTGACCGAATCGGTAATGACTTTCCCAATAGGACATTCCTTGTATTTGTTTCAAAATACACCGAAACGCATTGGGTTGATTGAGTAAAGTAGCATAACCGCTGCCTCTAAGCAAAAAGTGAAGATGAATCAATTGAGAAACCTTTAAACATTGACGAGATGGAATGTTAACCTTGTTGTTCCATGGCAACGGGGCCAATTGTTGGATGTTGGCCTCACTGAACGCAGTCTTCCAAGATTGATAAAATGGCAAATCAATGTCATCATTCAACTGACCCGCAACACCATGGAAAAGAATTGAAATATCTCTTGTGTTCAAATTTTGATTCCCAATAAGCGGTAGTAATAGAATGGCCAACAACTCCATGGCATCCCCTTGCACGTGTCTGCCCAATGCTCTTGCCAAATGGATAAAAGCCGCATTCTCAAAACCATAAAGATCAGCCCATTGATGTAGTCTTTGCCTTTTGTAATCTTGATTGAAAGTTATGGGATTCCGAACATTTACCTTTTCAAGTGGATATGACGTCCAATCCGACGGAGCTTGAATATGCAGCATGTTATCACGAATTACGACATTGCAATCTGAGACAAAATGAATGGCCACATGATCAAAAGCTGGATCCTTATGATGACCATGTTTGAACCAATCTGAAGATTTGGTATGAATCTCAACATCGCCAACGCTTATCACATCATTAATGGCGTATTGTACCATTTTGAAATCTGGACCTGAGTACATGTTCCATGTTCCTGAATTCAAGAAATCAATTCTTTTACCACAAAGCGACGAAAATGACATTTGGGTTGCGTATTGATAAAAGAAAAGTTGAAGATTGATTTCCATGGTGATGCCATAAATTTCCTATTTTAA
Source organism: Flavobacteriales bacterium (assembly GCA_947442505.1). Classification (GTDB taxonomy): domain Bacteria; phylum Bacteroidota; class Bacteroidia; order Flavobacteriales_D; family Sanyastnellaceae; genus CAMCTV01. The sequence goes on from CANEVR010000005.1 coordinate 3,498, forward strand.
CGCATTATTTATTCCTATAATTTATGCGCAACGGTTATTCACTTTTTGTTGTATGGAGCATTTGTATGCTTTTACCATTTATTCATTCCAATCAATCTTTGGGTCAAGCCGGAGACACCACTGTTGTGCAAACTTTCACATTTGATGCCCAGAACAATCCGCAAACCGCTTATGACAGTCCTGGAAGAAGATGGTTTAACTTCCCAGCCTCTAACAATGGAAAAACATATCAAAAGATCTTGATGCTTCATACATTGAAATGTTTTTCAGATGGCACAGCTGGAGGATTGGGGTATCCGTGCGGAGAATGGGATTACCTAACCTACAATTACTTGTTTGAGAATACGGGGAATTTGGACTCCAACCTTTTGTCTCATCCGCATTACCTCTTGAATAATCAAAATTTTGTAGCCACTGAATTCCAGTTTTTACCCACTTACTCCTATGTCCCCTATTCAGCCATTAATAGTTACAACGAAAACTGGTTAAACTTTAGTACAACAGCTCTCAATGAAAATGTAAGTTCAGCATTGAGCGCACTGGGAAATGGAAGAAGACAATTGAGTCAATTTATCATACCTGCCTCTCAACTCTCCAATTCCGGATTAGTAGCAGGATTTCTTCAAGGTATGTCCTGGTCACAGGACTTCTCGGAGAAAATGTTGTTTGAAGCTTCCATCTCCTTGGGCGCCACCAATGTAGCTCAATTGACTGGTAATTACAACGGGTTAATGACCGAAGTATATCACAACAATTTGGATTTGAGTGCTGGTAGTCAGATGTACTTGGTATTCAACACTCCCTATTATTGGGATGGTGTTTCTAATCTTGTTGTATCCTTTTACCATACTTATGCTTCCAATTCGACAATAGGTATTGATGCTATTGTCAACAACATGATTGAAGGACAAACCTCCATTAACGATCATTTCTTGAGATTGGACGGCGATGACAAAATTGAGATCCCAGCAGCGGCCTTTTCTAATCTGAGCGATGAAGTGACCATCTCTTTTTGGTTGCGCGGCAATGCCGATTTTCAGCCTGAAAATGGCACTTGCTTTGAAGCGAAAAACGCCAATAATCAAAGGATATTGAATACTCACATACCTTGGAGTAATTCTCGTGCCTATTGGGATGCTGGTTTCTCAGGAAGCTATGATAGAATTGACAAAGCAGCCAACCCTGAAGATTATGAGGGCATTTGGAACCACTGGAGTTTTGTCAAAAACAACAACACAGGAGAAATGAAAATATACTTGAATGGCGTTCTTTGGCATTCTGGGACCAATCTAACCAAAAGCATGGCCGGGATTGTGCAGTTCAGTATTGGATCCGCTTGCACTTGGAGCAATTACTACCGCGGAGACATGGATGACTTCCAAATATTTGGGGCTGCGCTTGATGGAGCCACCATTCAAAGTTGGATGAACCAAAAAGTTAGCATGGATCACCCCAACTACAATGATCTATTGGTCTATTATGACTTTGACCATTTTGAAAACACAGTGACTGATCAGTCACCCAACGGGCATGATGGCATTGTGCAAGGCAATCCAGAATTTGTATTGTTTGACAAATCAGAAATTTTTAAAAACTTTGAAAATATTCAATTTCCCGCACTCACTTTTTATTCTGGAATAGGAGATGCCATGAATGACACAACTGAACAATACATTCCCTATGAACAATCCCCTGACTATCTGACCAGCTTTGTTATCAATAACCATGCAGTTCAAATAGAGGGTTCTACAGCTTTATACACGCAGCCCTACTCCTACTATTACGATATGAACGGCAACATTATTGACTCATTGGCCAATTCATTAACAGCCCTCAGCAATGATACGTTGTGGTATTATAGTGCCCCTGCAGAAGTCATCAATCGATACGAGCTCGGTCGATACATTACTCCTTACGGAATCAATTTGGATTTGCAAGATGGTTGGACTTGGATTTTTGATGTAACAGATTTTGCTCCGTTGTTGCGTGACTCTGTGCAGTTGGAGGCCGGCAATTGGCAAGAATTGTTGGATCTTAAGTTCCTGTTTATCGAAGGGCCAGAAGCCCGACACGTCACAAGATTGCAGAATGTTTGGCAAGGCAACTGGGGATTAAGCAATTTTGACAACTACGTTACAACGAAAAACATTTCACTGAACCCAAATGAGAGCGCTGTCAAATTGAGAACAACATTGACTGGACATGGCTTTGGTAATGATGCCAACAATTGTGGAGAATTTTGTTACAATACCCATTATTTAAAGGTCAACGGACAAAATCAATTCCAATGGGAAATCATGGAAGAGTGCGACCAGAATCCATTGTATCCCCAGGGTGGCACTTGGATTTATGCGCGTGCAGGTTGGTGCCCAGGAAAAGAAGGAACCACAAAAGAATTTGAACTGACCCCTTTCTTACAAAATGGAAATGTTGATGTCGATTATGACATCACTTATGACCCCTTTGGCAATTATGTCACCGAAAGTCAGGCTGTTTTCTACGGTCCTAATCTCCAGGGCAATGACGCTTCATTGGAGAGCATTCTTTCGCCCAGCACCACCAAAATATACAGCCGTTGGAACCCCATTTGCGACAACGCACATGTTGTCATAAAGAACAAAGGCGAAAACAATATTCAAAGTCTCACTTTCCAATACGGATTCAGTGGTTCAGGAATTACAGAAATCTTTGAATGGACCGGTAATCTAGCCTTTGATGAGCGTGCAGATGTTTTACTTCCTTTTGAGAATAGTCAATTGTGGAATTTGACACCAGGAGAGCAACAAGGTTTCTTTGTTAACATTGTTCAGAGCGGTGACGAGAACGAAAGCAACAACCATGGATACTCCGCATTTTTTGCTCCACCTGTTTACACCTACTTGCCCAATACAGATGACAATCGATTGATCATTTACATGCGCACCAATGCTGCATACAATGAATCCTCTTATCAATTGAAAGATATTGATGGCAACGTCATATTTGAGCGCAGTGGATTTGACACTCCCAATTTTACTTACAAGGATACATTGCGATTGAACGCAGGTTGTTATACTTTTCATTTGAAGGACAGCGATGGAGATGGATTGAATTTCTTTGCCAACAATGACGGCAACGGTTATTCTAAATTTGACCGTGTCTCAGGAGGAGACTTTATGATGTTTGAACGGGACTTTGGAGAAGACATTGTTCATTCTTTCAGATTTGAAACCGATTTGATTCATGTAGATGAGGTAATGAAGGATTACTTTCCGATGCAAGTATTTCCAAATCCTGCGCAAGATCATTTTGAAATCAATTGGCCCATTCAAACAATTGATGCGCTCATGGTTGTATATGATGGTCAAGGGAAAATAATGATGAGAAAAGTAATACCAGCCGGAGCGCAGCGTGAAACATTGGACATCAACTGGTCGCCTGGATTGTATGTGATTCAATTCCATTTGGGTGAAAAAACACATTACCGAAGATTGATTATAGAGTAAAAGAAAGGCTCCCAAATGGGAGCCTTTCTTATTGATGTTCGATTTGAATTAAACTCGAAACCCAATTGAATAGGCAATGCTTTTTGATTGACAATTATACCAAAATTGTTCACTGGACTCAAATCGTCAATGGCACTTCCATCACTAGGAGTTCAGCATCATGACTGGACTCAACAACAAACTGATCTTGATTCCATGCTCCAAGTCCATCACGACTCTTTAATACCTTTCCGTTTACAACAACCTCACCACTCAGTACAAAGAAATAAACTCCATTGCCGGCCTTTTTCAAATTGTAATTTAAAACTTTACTTGAATCCAAATTTGTAAGATGAAACCAAGCATCTTGGTGAATCCACACCCCAGCATCGTCTGGATTGGGGGACAATATTTGTTGCCATTGATTGAGACGTTCTTCTTTTTTCAACGTCAATTGATCATAACGTGGCTGAACATTTTTCTTGTTCGGAAAAATCCAAATTTGTAAAAAACGACAATCTGCGTTTTGATCGTTATTGAACTCACTATGCTGAATTCCAGTGCCAGCGCTCATGACTTGAATATCTCCTTCGGCAATGATGGCGGTGTTACCCATGCTGTCCTTGTGTTTGAGGGCTCCCTCCAAAGGAATACTCACAATTTCCATGTTGTCATGGGGGTGGGTTCCAAAACCTGTACCACCCAAAATGTGGTCATCATTCAAGACCCGTAAAACCCCAAAGTGCATGCGCTCTGGGTTGTAATATTGGGCAAAACTAAAAGTGTGTCTAGACTTTAGCCAGCCGTGATCGGCCCTTCCTCTAGAATCTGCTTCATGAAAAACGAAATGTTCTTCCATCATATTTGCGGTTATCATTAAATAATTGAATCCAATATTGAAAACGGCCGACTAAGGCTAAGGCGAATGGAATGTAGCAAGATGTCATTCATGATTCTCCCTCCAAATCCTCCTCATCAAACCAATCCATGAATGTGTCCATTTCTCTTCGGTCTTTTTTGGTTGGTCTTCCCGTTCCTCTATCTCGTGTTAACTTCAATTGCTCTTGAAGCAGCAACCACTTTTTTCTTTCTTCTTCACTGGTGGTATCCTGCATGTATGCGCTGACCAACTTGGCTCCTTGACGCGCTTTTGGAAAAGCCAATACTTTATATGAAAATAAGACAGGACCTCGCTTGATTTGAAACTCCTCCCCTATTTTGAGTTCTTTGGCTGGCTTTAATGCTTCACCGTGGCACAGCACCTTACCTAGCTTTACTTGCTCTGTAGCCAAAGAACGCGTTTTGAATAAACGCACACACCAAAGAAATTTATCGATACGCATTATAGCTCAACTATGATCCCGATCGCAGGCTGGGTAAAGCCGTTGTTCTGCGGGATAACTTGAGGCAAATATCGCGACTTATCATTGGGATCCACAATTGGACTTCCATTGGCATTGCGTTGCACATCCAATGCGGGTTTGGTTTGGGTGGCATAGCCATAAATGTTTTGAATGTCCAAGAAGGCATTCAATGTCCATTTTTTAAAGAACCACTTTTTGTCTATTCGGATATCCAATTGGTGGTAAATACTGATGCGTTTGGTATTGACCAACTCCCAATTGGTTTGGGCAAAACCAAATTGATCCCAATAGAATGTTTGCATCGAAGCTTCCACATTGTCAGGCGTATAAGGCAATCCACCACTGAAAGCAAAACGGCCACCAATCTCCCAGTTCTTTCCCAACTTTTTACCACCTGTCAAAGAGATGATGTGGCGGCTGTCCCAACTAGAAGGAGCAAACTGACCATTGGCATTGGTGAACTCACTACGAACCCAGGTGTAGGCCAAGATTCCGTATGCGTTATTGAATAATTTCTGTTGAAACAAAAGCTCTGCACCATAAGCCCTGCCAAGACCATTGGAAGACAAGACTTCATTTCCTACCACTCCAAAATCGGCTCCCAAATTGGCCAAGCTCACACCCAAATTCTGTGAAATGGGGTAACGGTCATAGCGCTTGTAAAATCCTTCCACTGAGATGACGGAGTTTCTTTTTTGCCAATCGTATTCGACACCAGCTACCCATTGTTTGTTTTGGATGTAACGGATGTCTTTATTGGCATATGCCCCTGAATTATCTGTGTAAGCCAATGCTGTATATGCCGGCAACTGATAGTAAATACCGGTATTGGCATTCAAAGTCCATTGCGGCGCGAAACTGTATCGTGCGCTAAAACGAGGGCTGAATTGTTCCAAAGGATTCTTCATATTATTACCCCAATCATTACCGTCTATTCTTGCACCATAAGACAACACCAATTTGTTCTCCAACATGACTTTGCTCACTTGTGCAAAGCCCCCGTACTTGAACAAACCCGCATTGGTGTTGCTCACCAAATTGACCAAAGAATCTTGGGCCACAAGATAAACCTGCGTATAACTATTGTTGCGGTATTCAGCCCACTCACCAGCGACTCCATAACTCACTTTCCAACCTTTGTCACCAAAGATTCTTCTTTCCGCTCTGAACTTGTTTTCTGATTCATTGGATCGATAATCATACTTTTTTGGCAATGAAACATCGTTGTTGTAATGCTTGTAATTGTCATTTTGCAATTGGTTTCTGCTCAATACTACCGTCCAATTGCCGTTGTCCTTGAGATGTTCATACTTGAGACCAGTGGAATAACTCCATTGCTCAAAAATGCCCAAGTAATCCAGAATGTATTTGTTCTCTAAGAAACTTTCGGCGCTTGTATCCTCAGCCGCTTTGAGATTCAATTCAAATTGATCGTAGGCACCGATGGCGATAAAAGTCAATTTGTTCTTTTTATCAATGTCCCATTTCCATTTGGCATTGATATCGTTGTATATCGGAAGAAAAGGCAAGCCCAAAATACTAAATAAACCCTGCAAATAGCTTCTCCTTGCGGATAGCACTAAACCTGAATTTTTCCCTGTTGGCGTTTCCAAAGTGATGCCCAGATCACTGGTTCCGAGAACTGCGTTGACCGTAGCCTTGTCTCTTCTGGCCTCTTTGAAATCAAACTCAAAAACGGAACTCATTGCATTGCCGCGCATAGCGGGAAAAGCCCCAGAATAAAATTGAACTTTGCTAATCAAATCAACATTGATCATTCCCACTGGGCCACCGCTAGCGCCTTGGGTCGCGAAGTGATTGATGTTTGGAATCTCAATCCCGTCGATGTAAAAGCGATTTTCAGAAGATGCGCCGCCTCGAATGATGATGTCATTTCTAAATGATGGAATGGCTGCTACACCCGGCAAACTGCGAATCGCTTTTGAAATGTCACGATTTCCGCCAGGATTTCTCTTGATCTCATTGGCGCCAATGCTGCGTACAGAAATGGGCGACTCATCCCGATTGGTAATATTGGAACCCACAATCTCCAAGGTCTTGCCCAATTTGACATCCGGACTCAGCGCAATGTTCAAAACAGCAGAACGAGCGTTGGTTACTTCTACTTCAAATTGAATGAATTTTTGGTAACCCAGAAAGCTGCATTCTACATTGTAAAGACCTGGTTTCAAATTGGTGATTTCATAATAACCAGAATCGTTGCTCAATGCGCCAAATCCGGTGCCTTGAATGGCCACTGGGGCAAATGCCAGAGGATTTCCTGTGATTTGATCGGTTACCTTTCCAAAGATTTTTCCAGATTGCGCTATGCCGCTAAATGACGATACAATGAATAAAAGTGAGATAAGAATTTTCTGCATGAAGATGAAACAAATCTAACCCAAGATTGTTCGGGCAGAACTGATAAAAAACATCCACCACAGCCCATGCATTCCTATCTTTGACGCATGCAAAAGCATTGGGCTTTATTCTTGTGGATGTTGAAATTGGACTTCAAAAGCCAACAGACCATAATGGGCGTTTTGGTGTTTGGACTCAGTTCGATTTATACCGCTTATTTGCTGAACGGTGAAATTCAAGATGGTGCGTTTCTTTTGAGTTATTGGAGCATTGCCGCATTGTTTGCTGGGGTTCATAGCATTCAGAAAGATCAATTCAATGCCCACAATGGCAGCGGTTCTTTGTATTATCAACTGACCTCATCCAGAATGTTTGCCACCGTTAAGTCCATCTACAATGGTTTGTTTCTAGCGGTTCTCTTTTTATTCCAATGGTTGATGCTTCTCTTTTACTTTGGAAGCGATTGGACTGAAATTCCCAATGCATTCACTTTGTTCTTGGCCATTTGTCTGATTGGAATGGCCATGGGAATATCGCTGAGTTTTGTCGGCGGAATAGCACAAAAAACCAATCAGCCCGGAGGCATCACAGCGATTTTGAGTTTTGCTGTTTTGATTCCCGTCCTGTATGCGGCGGTGGCATTGATGAAAAGAGAAGCATTGGCTGATCCTGGACAACAAGCGCAATGGGGTTGGCTCTTGATTGTGATGATGAATCTATTGCCTTTTGGATTGTCAAACCTATTGTATCCTTACCTTTGGAAAGATTAAAGAAATGATGAAAAATTGGTGGAAATTTCTTGCGGTTATCTTGCTCACATACGTAACCCTTTTCAGCTTGCTTACTCCTCTTGTGCCTGGAGGTTTATCCGTTGACATCAATGAAATCAACAAAGGGAAAAACACAATTTCATTTACCGGATACAACACCCATTTTCTAGAAGGGAAAACAGATTTAAGAGGGTTTATTTCTATTGGCACACAATGGATTGAAGGAAGAATCTTAAGCGTGACAGACAACGCTAAATTTCAATTCGAAGTAACGCTTCCTGACACATTGCCCTCTACGCAAGTTGCATTTTATGCCTACACACCCCAAGATGGCGCCATCTATGTTTCCAGTGCAGTTGGTTTCAAAGACATCACCATTGACGAAACAAAAAAGCTTCCTGCGATTCAAACGAACATCGAAAAAGAAGAACATCAACCATGGGGATTTCCTTTTCAGCCCATTCTTTTTGAGACCATCCGCAATTTGATGTTCCATGTTCCCATGTGGTTCACCATGTTTTTTTTGATGGGCATTTCATTGGTGGCCAGCTTTAAGGTTTTGAATGGCAAATGGGAAAAAGACATTGTAGCAGTGGCCTCTGCAAAAGTGGGATTGGTGTTTTGTGTATTGGGGTTAATCACGGGTTCTATATGGGCCCGATTCACCTGGGGCACTTGGTGGACCCGCGACCCACAGTTGAATGGTGCCATGATTGTTTTTATTGTTTATGCTGCGTATGTTTTGTTGCGCAATTCCATTGAGGATGAACAAAAGCGCGCTCGACTTTCTGCGGTGTTCAACATCTTTGCCTTTATCTTGATGATTTTGCTTCTAATGGTGATGCCCCGAATGGTGGATACCAGTTTGCATCCCGGTAAAAGTGGCAATCCCGCATTTAGCAAGTATGATTTGGACTCCAGTTTGAGAACTGTTTTTTACCCAGCCGTATTGGGATGGGCCATGCTGGGGTATTGGATCTACACCATTCAGAAAAAATTCGAATTACTAAAACAAGACAAACATGCTCAATAAAATCATTTGCACTGTTGCGTTTCTTTTGACTTACCACTTGGGATTCTCGCAGTCGGTTTTAGAAGAAACTTTTTATCGTTCCGGAAAAATCAACGTGGTGATTGCAGTCATCCTGGTTATTCTCGTTGGACTTTTTGTTTATTTGTTTCGATTGAACAAGAAAATTGATCAACTGAAAAAATAAGCCATGAAAAAAACTGAAATCATATTGGCTGTCATCATTGCCCTTGTTGCGGGAATCATTATTATGACCTTTAATGCGAGCAATGAATCCGTCACTTTTGCGGAGTCAGCTCAGCAAACAGATAAAAAAGTCAAGATCGTTGGCAGCTTGGACAAAACACAAATGGTGGAATACAATCCAACCAAAAATCCGAATCGCACTGCCTTTTATGTGATCGATAAAAACGGTCAAAAGTGTCAAGTAGAATTGATACAGAAAGATGGAAAGCCGATGGGCTTGGAGCAAAGTGAATCGCTCACCATCGAAGGGAAAATGGGAAGTGACAATATTTTTCATGCTGACTACATGCTCATGAAATGCCCCAGCAAGTACAACGAACAACAACATTCCTTAAAATAATTCAATGGAAAACGTTCAATATTTAAATGAACATCTCTGGCCCGGTGTATTGGGCCATTTTTTTGTAGCGCTATCATTTGCTGCTTCTTTGGTGAGTGCTATTGCCTACTATCTTTTTGAGAAAGAAGAACTAGCCCATTGGAAAAAGATTGCTCGTTATGGATTTTATCTCCACAGTTTTGCTGTGATTGGCATTATTGTGATGATGTTGAGCATATTATTTGGACATTACTACGAGTACAAATACGCTTTTGATCATTTGAACAATGGCATGCCATGGAAGTACATGTTGGCTTGTTTGTGGGAAGGACAAGAAGGTAGTTTCATCCTCTGGATATTCTGGCATGTCGTATTGGGATTGTTACTAATGCGCACCGCCAAAGAATGGGAAGCCCGCACCATGACCGTAGTGGCAGGGGTGCAAGTATTTCTTTCCTCCATGCTCTTGGGTGTCTATTTTGGAGATTTCCAATTTGGAAGTGACCCATTTATTCTGCTTCGCGATGTTGTATCCAATGCCAATTTGCCCTGGACAAAAAATCCTGATTACTTGTCTATACCCACCTTCCAAGATGGAAAAGGATTGAACCCTTTGTTGCAAAACTATTGGATGACCATTCATCCGCCCACTTTATTCTTGGGATTTGCCTCTACCTTAATTCCCTTTGCTTTTGCGATTGCTGGATTATGGAAGCGCGATTTAAAAGGATGGATGAAACCCGCCATTCCATGGGCCTTCTTTGGGGTAATGATATTGGGCACGGGCATCCTTATGGGAGGAGCTTGGGCCTATGAAGCATTGGGATTTGGTGGATTCTGGGCTTGGGATCCCGTGGAAAACGCTTCACTTGTGCCTTGGTTGACGTTGGTTGGTGGTGCGCATTTATTGTTAATCAACCGAAGAAAACCCATCAGTGCTTTCACTACATTGTTGCTGATCTTGTCTAGTTTCATTTTGGTATTGTATTCTACTTTCCTCACCAGAAGCGGTGTCTTAGGTGACAGCAGTGTGCATAGTTTTGTCGATAGTGGTATTTTGGCACAACTTCTTGTTTATCTGTTGTTCTATGTCGCTTTGAGCACTTGGATGATGATGCCCAAGAATGCTTTTCGCATTGGGTATTTGGGGATCTGTGCTATCCTTCTGATCTTGGCTTTGGGCAATCTGCTTACTATGCCTGAAACCACGGACAAGGATTTATTGCCTGGAGAAGGTACATGGATACCGTCGCTTTGTTTGGTTTTCATTGGCGCCTCTGCTTTGTATTTGTGGATTGCGTATCGCAGATATTACAGAGCACCAGAAGATGAAGAAGCGTTGTCCAGCAGGGAGTTCTGGATGTACATTGGTTCAGTGGTGTTGATATTGATGTCCATTCACGTTACTGTTGTAACCTCGATCAATGTTGGGAACATCTTCCTGGTTCCGTTTGAGTCTTTCTTTAAATGGATGCATGAAACGGCAGGATGGGAATTTGCCAAGCAATTGGCCGATCATCAATTTACCGCGCCATCAGATACAGAACGATTTGAAGTTTACCACAAAGTGCAAGTTCCACTTTCTATATTGTTGTTCAGCATTATTGCCATTGGACAATACTTGGCTTATAAGACAACCTCATTTAAAAAGTTCCTAGGGCAAATGGCACCCAGCTTCATCATTGCTTTGGTCATCACCGTTCTGCTTTATTTCTTCACGAGCTTCAACGATGAGCAATTGCCCATCCTTCTTTTGGTGTTCACTACTTTGTTTGCTTTGGTGGCCAATGCCATTTATTGGAGTAAGGTTTGGAAAGGTGGATTCAAATCCATTGGTGCGAGCATTGCACACATTGGCTTTGCGATGCTCATATTGGGTGCAGTGGTTTCTACATCTAGAAACTTCTTCATCTCTGAAAACCGTGTAGGGAACGTTGCAGATCTGGACAAGGAGTTCAACAACATGGAGGATTTAATGATTCTTCAAGGGGATACCATGCCCATGGGAGATTACTTTATTATCTACAAGGAAAAATACAAAGATGGAGATCACCTCAAGGTGAAAGTAGATTTTTATAACAAAGAAAAAATTCAATACCACGAAGGTGATTACCGCTCTATGCAAGGAATGATTTTCCGATGCATGGAAACGCACCAAGCTTCTGACAATTTCTTGCACGATTGGAGTGAAGACTCTTTGTGGAGTGTTGTCCCCTCACCCCGCTACGATATCCAGCAAAAGGCCAAATTGTGGCAGCCTGGCAGCGTTGGTGCATTTGCTTTCACATTAGAGCCTAGTGTGCTTCAATCCCCCAAAGGAAATTCAAGAGAGCCAAGCATCCAGCATCGCATAGACAATGACTTGTACACTTACATCAAGTACATCGCGATGGAAGAACCCAAAACAGATGAAAATGGATACTTGGAGCCTATCAAAGGCGATGTGGCAGAGGGTCAAAATGTGAAACTGACGGAGACCATTGATTTTAGAATTGACAGCATCGTTGATGCTGGTCCCATGCCTGAATCATTGCCAAAAGACATCGTTGCCAAAAGGGTATTTGTGACCTTAAAAGAAAACACAAAAGAAGAAAAAATCATTTTGGTAATGGCCAGTAAAAATGGCATCGGACAAATTTTCCCGAGTGAATCCAAAACATTTGGGTTGCTATTGGGGCTGGTTGAAAAAGATGGTAAGCTTGAATTGCAAGCACAACAGCACAAAAGTCACAAGAAGGATTTGTTGATTTTGAGTGCAGAGATTTTCCCTTGGATCAACCTATTGTGGTTGGGGTGCTTCATCATGGTGATTGGAACTACCATTGCCATTTACAATCGAATCAAAGAACAACAGCGGAAAAGCTAATCGACTTTATTTAATCCAAATTTAGAAGGCTGAGCGGAATTTTCCAATCAGCCTTCTTCTTTACATTGCCTGAAAAATGGAAATCACTTCCACTTGATGCGCTTTACCTTCTTGGGCTGCAGGTAGTCTTTGGGTACAACTTTTTCAATTTGCAATTGCAGCCATTCTATGAATGCCGTTCTGGCAAAACTCTTGTGAACCACGATGGACACTTCACGAACTGGACGTGGTGTTTTAAAACAACGAATTTTACCTTCACCATTCTTGTGTCCTTGAACCATTGCAGGGACCATGGTATAGCCCAATCCTCTATCCACCAAACCCATCAACGCTTCCAATGACCCTCCTTGGTATTCAAACCCCTTGTTCATCTTCTTTCCTGCGCGCGCGCATATGGCCAAAGCTTGATCCCTAAAACAATGTCCCTCATCCAAGATGAGCATTTCATTGGACTCCAGATCTTGTGTCGACCAAGTTTCGATTTTTGCTTTGGGATGATCCGGATGAATGTAAATTTCAAATGGTTCGAAATAGACAGGAATCTCTTTGATCAAATCCTCCACCAATGGTGTAGCAGCTATTCCCAGGTCAATGGTTCCTCTTTTAAGACCATCGATGACTTCATCTGTACGCAATTCGTAGACCTTGATCTTCACTTTGCTATTGGCCTTGAGAACTTGAGGAATCAGTCGAGGCATGAGATAAGGAGCAATGGTAGGAATAACGCCGATGCGATAAATTCCTTCTACTTTGTCAATCTCATCATTGACCAATTGCTTCAAGCCTTCTACTTCTTTTAAAATGACCCTGGCGCGCTCCAAGAAGGCCTCTCCTAATGGTGTGGGTGTTACAGGAGATTTGTCTCGATTGAACAACAAACCGCCCACCTCTTCTTCCAGCTTCTGAAGTTGCATGGTGAGCGTGGGCTGGGTGACAAAACAGGATTCGGCAGCTTTTACAAATTGACCATACTGGGCCAAGGCTACGATGTATTGCAATTGTTGTAAAGTCATATCAATAATATTGATACAAACATAGACAAAATCAGAAAAAATGATGGGTTAATCCCAATACAATTCATTCTGAAATGCCACTTCAGGGAGATTCCAATCGAAAAATCTGTTTTGAATTTCTAAATCATCAGGGTAAAGAACAAAGTTGCGTTCTACACCTCTAAGATGACACTTCAGGATGGATGTGCCTGGCCGCTTTGTGGGCACAACATGAATGTATGAATAGTGCTGTCTTCTATTTCCTTTGTACCCAAAATCAATGTCATGCTGTTGGTATAGATTGGATGGATAAAGATTCAATTGAATGGTCATTTTTGGGAAACGTTTGTTAAAAAGCATTGATAGCTGGTGGGAAGAATAAAAGTCTTCACATTCCAGAAATCCATTCTGCCAAACATCAGATTTCTCAATATCTCTCGTCCATTTTAATCCTAGTGAATCAACAAAAAATTGAAATACCTTTTCACTAGAATCCTTTTGATCGATCCGGCGAATAATCTGATAAAGGAAAGGTGCTGATGCTTTGTCATCAAAACCCAATAATTCACCTTTCCATTCATCAGGCAAATAGGTCAATCCTCTTGAGGCCTCTTTGATCATCCACAGCAAACTGTCATGGCCAAGAAAGTTTCTTCCGCTTCTCGCTATGCTATACTTAATCAGCTCTTGCAGTTTTCGCTCCTCCAGATTGGACAATGGTCTTGACTTCCTTTTTGACTCACCCAAACAATCACCCAAGCGCAATCCATTCTGATAGTTGCATTGAACAAGCACCTTACCAGTACTATCATAGCTTTGATACAATCCATCCAAATTAAAATTGACCTTTCTAGTCATCAATTTTTTAATACCATTGTGGAAATAGTATTGCTCCACTGTTGTGTCTTTTGTTCTATCACTTTGACTTTGGAGATTGCCATTGGAATAATAGTTTTCAAAATGATAACGCACATAGTCCAACATCGTAGTAGCTTCAGACAACATTTTGAGCTTTCCATTTTCAAATTGCTCTCTCTGCATCTGGTAATGAATACCATTAATATTGATTTTCTGCAAAACACCATTGGGGTAATAACTGATGTAGGCTGTGTCCTTGCGGCCATTTAACTGCGTAAAATACTTGAGATGACCATCCGTATACCATTCTTTGCGGGCCTCTGGGTATTGCGGGTTGGGGCCATTCATGTAGGTTTCTTCGAAAATCATTACACCCATTTCGTTCCATTTCCGATTAAAACCCTGCCCGTTGGACTTGATCCACTTCTCCTGCAACAATTGACCATTTGCATTATAAAACAACTCATGTGGTGTAAAACAATTGTAAACATCGACATCATGGAAAGCTTCATAAGAGGTAATTCCATTCTCATGATAAGAGCGCCAAGTGCCGATGGGCGTTCCGTTGTCAAATTGTTTTACCCCCGAAAGCTTTCCATTCAAATGGTACTGATTCCAAATGCCATGCTCTCTGCCCTCCATGTATTGCCCTTTGATGAGCAAATTCCCTTGTTCGTTCCAAAGTTCATAAGGGCCTTCCAGCGTGAACTTTCCACCATAAGAGGATTGGGTTTCGGCAACAATGGTGCGGTGGTATTTTTTACACATCAATTTCCCATTGGGATAATATTCATATTCCCAACCAAAAGGCATGATGTCATCGGCAAAACCTTCTGAATCGATGATGTGTTCAGGAGGAACAGGATTGCCTGCTGCTACAATTTCATCCACCCGAAACATGACATAGGAACTTTCTCGAATCTTGTTGCCGTTGGGATGAAAAGTTTGATTGAGCCAACAACGTCGCTTGTCCTTGTTCCAATAATAGGTCTTTCGTTCATGCAAACGCGCTGACTCGTCAAAATCCTCAGCGATTCCAATAATGGAATCCCTGTCTTTTCGTTTATAGATAATTCGAGGCTTGGCATTCATGTAATGATGCAGTTCCTCTGATTGAATGATCCCATCTTTGAAAACACGTTTCTCGTATATCCTTCCATTCTGATCCAACATGGTACATTCCCCTTGCATGAGGGTTTTGGAGTAGTCAGAATAATAGGTGGAGAAATAATAGAGACTGCCCTTTTTCTTATAAGTATCAAACTGACAATTCTGCCCCCACAGTTGGCCAAATAATAAAAAAAGAGATAGCAAAAGACCTGTTCTAGTCATGATGTACAAAAATATGACATCGGTACAGGGGAAAGTAGGAAAGGTTCAAAGTCCCACAATATAAATCAGCTGAAAATCGACTCTAGTCAATTAAAGCCTTGATGTCTAGCCAGCCACCACCATTGGTTACCGCATTGAAACCGGCCTGTTCTAGAAAGGATTTGGCCATTTCGCTGCGCATTCCGCTTTTACAAAAAACCACGATGTGTTGTTTGCCCTCCAGCTCCGACAAACGCTCCGACAGCTGATCCAATGGAATGTTCACCGATGCATTGACATGCCCTGCCGCAAATTCTTCTGGCGTTCTAACATCTAATAAAAACGCTCCTTTTTCTATGATATCCTTCATGTTGTTCATTTCAATTCTGGTTTTATGCTTTCATCATTTTGCTTTGACAAACAAAATCCGTTCTTGGAACATTGGTCTCTGCAATAGATTTAAAACCTCCATCCACTTCAGAAAAATTTCTAAATCCTCTGGCTTGTAAAATAGACGCTGCAATCATGCTTCGGTATCCACCAGCGCAATGAATGAAGAAATGCTCGTCAGGGTTGATGTCCTTGGTCCACTCATTAATCAAATTCAATGGTCGATTGTAGGCCTCATCAACATGCTCTGCCGCATACTCTGTTTCCTTTCTCACATCAATTACCTTGGCATCCTTAGAAAACTGTTCTGCAAATTCTTGTGGTGTAATTCGATTGATCATATCCACCTCTTTTCCATCATTTACCCATGCATCAAATCCGCCTTTCAAATGTCCCAATTGGTTATCAAATCCAACACGAGCCAATCGGGTAACGGCTTCAGCTTCTTTCCCTTCTGTTGTAATCAATAACAACGGCTGATTAACATTAGCAATCAAGGCTCCCACCCAAGGGGCAAAATCACCATTTAATCCAATGTTGATGGACTGAGCGACAAAACCTTTCCAAAACTCTGTGCTGGGTCGTGTATCCAAAATCAAGGCACCCGCTGTTTCAGCGGCAGCCTCAAACTCTGTAGGAGTCAGAGCTCGCATCCCATTGTTCATTACTTCATTAAAACTGGAAATACCCTTCTTGTTCATCGCTACATTCATTCCGAAATAAGCAGGAGGAGGTGTCAACCCATCTAAAACAGCCGCTATAAAAGCCTCCTTGTTCGGTTGATTCAACGCGTAGTTCATTTTCTTTTGGTTGCCCAATGTGTCCACGGTCTCCTTCATCATGTTCTTCCCACAAGCGCTACCTGCGCCATGCGCTGGGTAAACCGTGACATCATCTGCCAAAGGCATAATCTTGGTCATTAAGCTATCATACAAATGACCCGCCAATTCTTCTTGCGTCAAATGCGCTGCTTTCTGCGCCAAATCAGGACGACCAACATCACCCAAGAACAAAGTATCTCCGGAGAAAATTGCAATATCCTTTCCAGAAGCATCCTTCAATAAATAAGTCGTACTTTCCATGGTGTGTCCTGGAGTATGCAAAGCCACAATGGTGATCTCTCCAACTTGAAAGGATTGATTGTCTTTTGCAACAACACAAACAAACTCGGGATTGGCGTTGGGTCCATACACTATTGATGCTCCGGTTTGCTTGCTCAAGTCCAAATGCCCTGAAACGAAATCGGCATGAAAATGCGTTTCAAAGATGTACTTCAACTGAACGTTGTCTTTGGCCAAGCGGTCCATGTATGGTTGGGTCTCACGAAGCGGATCAATGATGGCGGCCTCACCGTTGGAGGTGATGTAATAAGCTCCCTGAGCCAAACATCCGGTGTAAATTTGCTCGATATTCATTTTGTCTTTTATTTCAATTAATATTTATTTCAAAATTGTTTCTTTGATGATGATGTAAATTCCCATGACCAAAACAAACCACCCAAAGGCTGGTTTTAATTTGGCTCCGTCAATTTTCTTGGACAAATTACTGCCAAAGAAAATCCCCACGATTGCTGCTGCTGTTACAGTCAACAACAATGTCCAATCCAATTGAGTATGTCCCAACTCTCCGGTGAATCCAAAAAGCGACTTGGCTGCGATGATCAACAATGATGTACCTACTGCTTCTTTCATGGGCAATTTCGAGAGTACAACCAATGCTGGAATAATCAAAAATCCACCACCCGCACCTACCAATCCTGTCAAAACACCCACTACCGATCCTTCTAGGAAAATAAGTGGATAATTGAAAACCTGTGGTCCTTGATCTTGTTGTTCTGACTTGCCTTTTTTAATCATGCTGTATGAGGCGGTAATCATTAACAAGGCAAACAGAATCATTAAAAAAATGGACTTTGTAACTTCCAAACTACCGATGGTAAACAATGTACTTGGAATCAGCGGAACAATCAACGCTCGTGTTAGATAAACAGCGACAATAGAAGGAATTCCGAAAACAATGGCTGTCTTAATATTGATTAATCCACTCTTAAAATATTGAACAGAACCCACAGCACTGGTAGCTCCCACAATGAACAATGAATAACCTGTCGCCAAAACAGCGTCCACTCCAAAAACATATACCAATACCGGAACGGTAAGTATACTTCCTCCTCCACCAATGAGGCCCAATGAAACACCAATAAGAACGGACAACAAGTAGCCTACAATCTCCATTTATTCTAATTTCTGGTTCTTCGGCAAATTTGTGTCAAATCCATTCGTTTTTTCTGTAACTGTTGTTACACCGAGAAAATATTATCGAACAATTTTCATTTCCTGAATCAAATGATCCGCATTGGCGTAAACATCCATGACCCACAAAACATAACGAATGTCCACCATAATGTTTCTGCAGATAGCCGGCTGAAACAAATAATCACTCATGGTGCTTTCCCAAGAACGATCAAAGTTGATTCCCACCAAATGGCCTTCGGCGTTCAACGCAGGTGAGCCACTATTGCCGCCTGTGGTGTGATTGCTTCCAGTATAGCAAACGCGCAATTCGCCATTCTCTGCATAGTTGCCAAAGATGTCATTGCGGTACAATGAATCCAATGTATTGCTAATGTTGAAGTCGTAATTTCCTGATTGAAACTTCTGAATTATTCCATCAGTGGTGGTGTAATAATCATAGACCACACCATCGCGCGGCTTGCTGCCTTGAACTTTGCCATAGGCAATTCTCAGGGTGCTATTGGCATCACACCAATTGACAGAGGGATGTTGGGCCACGGTTAGCACATTCACCCATTGCTGCAAAGCCTTGTCCATTTCTGCGTTGCACAACTGTACTTTGGGCTGGACCACCTTGGCGTGTTGTTCATACAATGCCATTGCTGTTTTATAAATGGGATCATTCTCTATTCTTTTAAAATCGCCTTTTAGGAATGCCGCCTTCAAAAGCTCGGCATCAACAAACAAACTGTTCTCCATTAAGGTGAACAATACGCCACCCCAATCATCTTCATTCTCTGCCAGTAAATCCCTAAATACTTGTCCTTCCAATCTTCCACTTACTTTTTTGGTTAACAAAGGAGCAAACTCAAACAACAAATCACGTTCTGTAATGGCATCAAAATCTTTGTAGAACGCTTCAAACTCACTCCATTTATCAGCTGCTGTTGTTGACCAATTTTCTTTGGTCGCCAAAACTGTTTTCATGCGGTTGGCCATTCTAAACAACTCCGGTCCACTGTTCATGAATTCAGAAAACGCTGCATTGGCCAACAAATAACTTCCGTATTCACGATACAAAGAATCAATCACCAAAGCAGGAGTAATGGGCATCATGGCAGCCAAATCCTCCTCTTGTTTCTTCTTCAAATTCACTGCATCAAACTTGTTCAATCCTTGCAAAGCCCCTTTCCACTTGATGTATGCATTGGCCACGGTGCTCTGCTTAGCAGCATATTGAATGCGCACTTTGTCTGAAGAAAACATTCTGTCCTTGAGCACTTTCATTGCCGCTTCTCGCATCTCGATTCGCAATGGCAACATGCTCTCGGTGACAAATTGAATGGCTGATGAAGGTAGAAAATGTTCTGTGCGACCAGGAAAACCATAGATCATCGTAAAATCATTTTCATGCACCCCCTTGGCGTTGACCGTAAAGAATTTCTTGGGTTGATACGGTTGATTGGCCGCATTGAAAGCTGCAGGCTCATTGTTGGCGTTGGCATAAATCCTAAATACCGAAAAATCTCCGGTGTGTCTTGGCCAAACCCAATTGTCTGTATCACCTCCAAACTTACCGATGTCAGATGGAGGTGCTCCTACCCAACGAATATCGCTGTAGGTTTTTAATACAATGCGGTAAAATCTTGTTCCGTAATTGTAATCACGAATGAAGGAAGAAAACTCGCCATTCGCTGTTTGCCATTCCATTCCGAAAGGTCCTCTGTCCTCCTTGTTCCATTGAAATCCCTGTGGCAATTTGCCTTCCTTGGCCAACATCAATTTAACATCACTCAATCGCTTGGCATATTCTTCTGTTTGCACGCCCACCATTTTACCGTTGACATCTGCGGTCACTTCCTCAATGCTTTGTACCATGGAGATGGTCAATCCAGGACAAGGTTTTTCTTCTTGCTTGGACATGGCCCAATAACCTTTGGTGAGGTAATCATTCTCCACAGAACTATGCTGCTGGATGTATTCAAAACCACAATGGTGATTGGTCAATAACAACCCTTCATTGGATACAATTTCACCTGTGCAGCCCATGTCGAACCAAACCACCGCATCCTTCAAACTGGGTTGATCCACGCTGTACAAATCCTGACTTTGCAATTTGAGTCCTTTGGATTGCATGTCCGCAATTACCTTGTCCAACTCGGAAGGAATCCACATTCCCTCTTGCGCAAAAAACAAACTGGTTGTCAAAGAAAACAACCACAACAAACTATATTTCATCTTCATCTTTTTTCGACTTTTTGAATTTCCAAAAATTTAAGTTAATGCCCAATTGCCATCGCGCAAGCTCCGGTAATCGCGCTCCATTATAGATAAATGGACTAGATTTGAACAGGTTATTGGCCCGATACAAAATGTGCACCGCCCAAATGCCTCGCCCCATTCGCATCTCCATTTCATAACCCCATTTGTTGATGTAGGTCAATCGGTTGTAGGTGCTGGTGATACGTCGTGCTCCGAGGTTGGTACTGGGATCTGGAGCATCAGAAACAATCAATGCATTGGAAAAATTCCAAAAACCATTGCACCCCAGATCAATAAAAGTTCCTATTCTCCCACCATTATTGGACAACTTAAAACGCACAAAGCATCCGAGGGGAACGGCAAACTGTTGCAATGTTTGAGAACGATGCACCGCTCCACCAGATAGGGGCTGCTGCACATTCTGCGCAATACTCAGCATGCTCCACTTGATTCCTGAGTTGTATCCAATGGCAACAGGACGCTGCTGCTTGAATACGACCCTATTCTCAGATTGCAATTGAAGGGATGCTCCAGGTGCTGTATAAAAAATGGCATCCTGACCAATGGGCAAATATGTGAGCATACAAAATGTGCGGGAATTAAAAGGCGTGGTCTTGTCGCCACCATCTTCCTCATTGCGCTGCAAAACAGAAGGAACCCTTCGGTGCAACAAAATGTTTTGCGCTTCACCTGCCCATGCGCCGCACAACAGGATCAGTACCAATGCTATTCTATTCAATCGTATTTCCATGTGGATATCTGTTTCTTGTTGCTTACGCGAACGATGCACGGTGCAAATTTCTTAAACTCATACATGCCCAAACTGCCTTCTTCATCTGGCTGCGTTACCCAATACTCCTGCAGTACTCCGTGATGACCTTCAATATGAAAATAAAAAAGTTCATCATTCTGCGAGCTGTCCGCCAATAGAGGACTCCAATGCACTACTCGAATTTCTGTGAGCTGTTCAGAAACATCATCCAAAAAGAATTCATATTGAGTCGAATCCACTTCTTCTTGGTTATTGAAAAAATAAGACGCCTGAGGAATTCCATAACCATGGGCGTAGTCATAATAGGGATAAAGATCTGCAGCGATTTGCACTTGGTCAAACAAATCAGCAGCCGTCCACTCAGGATGTTGCTCTTTCATGCAAGCGACAAAACCTGCCACCAGCGGACATGAGAAGGAAGTACCTTGCTCATGAGACAACTCGTTGTTGGCCGTTACAAAAACCACTCCTTTCGCTACAACGTTGGGCTTCATGCGCTTGTCATGTGTAGGGCCGACAGAACTAAAATCACACTTGAGACCATTGGGCTCGCAGGCGCCTACTGTCAACACATGAGGCGCATCACCAGGCGCACCAATGATTTCCCAGGGTCCTTGATCCGCATTCCCTGCGCTGTTCAACACCAATACATTCTTCTCTAAAAAAGCTTTCTCTGCAGCGGCAGAAATCAAGCTTGATCCGTTCATTTGTGTACGACGGTACAATTGGTTGCTGTAAATCAAAGAAGACGTGATGAGTTGTGCCCCTTTGGACACCGCCCATTCCAAGGCTTCTACCCACCTTGCTTCGCGAACCAATCTAGATGAAGTTGCCTGCTCCGCCCTTGCCAACAAGAATTGGCTATTCACGGCCAATCCCAATTGTTGCACTTGATCCTTACCCGCCAGACATGCCATGACCTCGGTACCATGCGAACTTTGCCTTTCCACTATTTTGTCTTTTTCTACAAAATCATATTGGTCTAAAATTCTTCCCTCTTGGATGATGTGCTGAAACATAGAGTCATTGGAAAATCCAACAAATCCGGCATCCAACACACCAATGACCACATTCTTTCCTGAAAAACCTTCACTGATCCAACGCTCGCCTTGCATCATGGTGAGCTGCTCGTAATAAATGATCGATGAAGAATCAGCGGTATCAATCAGACTATCTTTCATAGTAAAAGACGCTGTATTCTCAAGGGCGATGATATCTGACGCATAGCACCAAGTAGAGTCCACCCACCAGGGTTGGGGTTGGGACAAATCCCATTGATCGATGGCCGCTGCATGAAACCAAGCGGAGTAACCGATGGGCGATTGAACGCAAACAGTTTTCAATTCTTCTTTCGACAATTGTGGAGACAAAAACACCCAACAATCCTGCGCAAAAGTGACCAGTTGAACAAGCCAAAAAGAGAATATGAGGAGCAGACAACGCATTCAAGCAAATATACGGGGATGCGAACAATAAAAAGGGGTCTTTGTTATATAAACATGCAAGTAAAAATGATCGAGACCAAGTGTTTCATACCCCAGCCATTGGAAAAAGTTTGGGATTTTTTTTCGTCCCCCATCAACCTCAATGCCATCACCCCTGATGATTTGCATTTTGAAATACTCACGGATTTGACCAACAAGAAGATGTATCCTGGGATGATTATTCGCTACAAGATCAAACCCATGTTGAACATCCCCATGTCATGGACGACGGAGATTTCGCATTGTGAGGAGGGACGGATGTTTGTGGACGAGCAGCGCTTTGGGCCCTATGCCTTTTGGCACCACCAGCATTTCTTTGAAGCTGCGGAAGGCGGAGTTTGGATGACGGATACCGTGCACTACGCCGTGGGTTGGGGACCATTGGGATGGTTGGCCTCTAAGCTATTTGTCGATGCCAAGTTGCAGCACATTTTTGATTATCGGGAGCGGAAGGTGGAAGAGTTGTTTGGGAGAAAGGGATGAGGGGATGAAGGGATGAAGGGATGAGGGGATGATGTTAATGCCTGAATAAGGTTGACCGTTTTTTATCTCTTATTTCTGTTATTCATTTTTTTAAGAATTCTCAAAGCTCCGGAGGAGCGATATCGTAATAGAAACGGCGATTGCAGATTGTAATAGAGCTCCAGCGGAGCGGCATCATTTTCCTTTTGGAAATGGTTTACCGCGCATAGATCAATTGTTTTTCGCTGTCTATTTTTTGCGTCATACAAGGAGACAAGCCATTGGAAGAAACCAAATCCACTTTTTGATTGAGCATCTTCTCCAAATCCAATTTCATCTGGATAAATTTTAAACCGATTCTTTGAGAATAATCCAAATCAACAAGGATGTCCACATCACTTTGATCATCGGCTTCATGGCGTGCAACAGAACCAAACAAATAAGCCTTCAGAACAGGACTTGTCGAAAAGTAATTCTTGAGTAAAGCTATTCCAGATTCATTGAGCTGCATAATAACAAAGCTACGAAACAAAACGAAATTAAGTTACGGACGAAACACATTAATTACAAAGCACATTGTCTTTTCTCTATTCCTCCTAAAAAAAACTATACCTCCACTCCAGAGGCCGTCAACAAAATGATAAAGAGGAATTAACCAATCATCAATCGAATGGGCTTGCCCAAACCTTGTTCAAAGATTCTGTACAAAGTAGAGAGTTGAATATCACTGTGCCCATTTTCAATTCTTGAAATAAAACTCTTCTTGGTTCCGGTTTTCTCCGCCAATTGTTGTTGGGTCATGGCCGCCAATCTTCTTTCTTCTTTTAGCACCTCACCAATGGCAAAAGCTTTGGCTTTGATTTCAAAATCAGTGCGCTTTTTGGTTCCTATTTTCCCGTAGCGTTCATCCAAATGCTCATCAAACGTGGTGGGCTTACTTTTTTCTTTTTTTGTTTTCATTTTGCTTCAATTTTAGTTTTTCATTGAAATATTCATTCATGATTTTCACGGCCTTATCCAACTCATTGGATGGTGTTTTCTGGGACTTCTTTTGAAATCCATTGAAAAGAACCACCAAATGACCATCATCAAAGCAGCAAAAAATACGGTAGATATTCCCTTGAAATTCCACTCTGATTTCATACAGCCCATTGGTACCTTCTAAATGCTGAAAAAATTTCTGAGGAATCCTCTCTGCAACAGAAACGACAAACAATACATAATCTATCTTATCCTTTACTTTCTCCGGTTGCTGGTCAAAAAAGTCGAGATAATGATTTTTATAATAGATGATTTCTCTTTGTCTTTCCATAAACTGACTGAATCAAAGTTAACGAATAATGGAACACGAATCCAAACTAAATTAGATTTTTAAACATGAAGAGAATGAATGGATTCAGGTCAGATTGCAATATAACCCTTGCACCAATATTGAAATACCTTCCAAAAAATATTCCGGCCCTCCCTCGTTTCGGCTTTGGCCGAAACCTCCCCAAAACCGCTGGCTTTTAAATGCCAGCGGTGATGAACAAACCTAACGGTTTGTATGAATCTAATCCCTTACGCAACGAACGCTAAAGCTGTCTCGGTTATCGTTGGCATAGCGGACCCCATCGGAACCGTAGTAGTCCAGGCCACGGTACCAAGCGCCGTTATAATCGTACTCTGTACTACTCCACCAGCCGCCGAGGTAGCCAATGTCGCCGTATGATCCAAGGCTTTGGCGGAAACCGCCAGGGAGGCCTGTGAATCCGCTTTCGTTCGTGGCTTGCCCGTTGGGGGAATACCATAGGCCATCTCCATTCTCAATAGTACCGGTTGATTTCATTTTGCCTCCTGCCATATTGGGCCATACATCACCACCAGACGCATTGGGATCCAAATAATTGATCAAAGTCGTCCACTCTACATCACTGGGAACGTGCCATCCTGATGGGCAAAGACCTCTGCTATCATTCACCGCATACCAATTGTACAACTTGCCATAAGTGGTATTGTTGGCTGATTCATCGTTGTAAATGGCATAGGCACCGCTCGTTGTACTTTGCCATGCGGCATTATCAAATCCCGTTGGAATTAGATCTCCGTTACCGTATTTGGATACCGCCAAATTCTTCTGCATCCATTCCTGTCCATTGATGATAATGCTGGGATAAAAATTGCCATCAATGTCCGTCACACCGCTTCCCATGGTGTACAATGTGGGAGGATTAGCCGCACTAATCCCTGGAACAATCACACTGTTTCCTCCAATGGTCAAGGTATCACCTGTCTCACTCACACGCACTCCAACGCCATTGCTGTACAAGGCATACGGTACACTCAACATTTGCTGCGTTCCCAAATCCGTACTGCCCATCATCACATGCAAAAACTTGGCGCCGCTGCCCCAATTGATGTTGGAAAAGTTGCCTTGCGAGACAGCACCATTTCCCACTACACAAGAAACCAATCCTTGAGCGTTGCTGGTTAAAGTATGGCTTTCTTGGTAAACCACAGTGCCCGCTGCTGAACCATCGTGGATCATGAAAGTCAAACTCACGGCACTACTGGCCATCACACTTCCGTCTGCATTGCGCATTACTGCTTGGTAAGGAATGCCTAAAGGTGATTGGGAATGAAGGGATGAAGGGACGAGTATTAAAAAGGCTATAAGGAGTTGAAGGATTAAGGTTAAAAACGTTTTCATGTTTTCTAATTTTAGGCTAATATATGAAAGGAGAGCGAGAATGAGAAAGAGGACGAATTTCCCCTCCTACTTTTTCGAAGAAAAAGAAAGGAGGGGTGGACAGACGAGCGATAGCGATGTATGGCCGGGGTGGTCTCTTTTGCAAATCAAAAAATACAATCCTGAAATACGTTGACAATTTCGTCAAAAAACCACCCCGTCACTTCGTGCCACCCCTCCTATCCACTGCGTGGCAGGAGGGGAGATAACACCTCCGGAGCTGGCCAAATTCTCAGAATGAAAATGAGAATGGGAATGAAAATGAATTTTTACTTGTCTCTTCCTCTGAATTTTTGGGCGAATATCAATTCGCCCCTACAGATCATCGCCACGTCCCTTCCTGTTCATTAGGGCGAATATCAATTCGCCCCTATCGTTCATCCCCTCATCCCTTCATCCCTTCATCCCTTTTTCACTCAATTCACCACGCAATCAAGAATACACCCTTATCTTTGCAAAATGGCTGTTGTAATACAAAACAAAAAAGCGCATTTTCGCTATCACCTCACCGATCATTTTGTGGCGGGGATTGTTTTGTTTGGCCCTGAAATCAAAAGCATCCGCGCAGGAAAAGCCAACATCGCTGAAGCCTATTGCAGAATCATCAAAGGCGAGGTTTTTGTTTTTAATATGTACATCGCACCTTACTCCAATGCGGGGTATATCAAAATCTCTGACCGCAGAGAACGCAAGCTTCTGCTGAATGAAACCGAGATTCTCAAAATGTCGCGCAAACTAAAAGATACCGGCGTGACCATCGTTCCGGTTAAATTGTTCATCAACGAAAAAGGTTGGGCCAAGATGGAAATCGCCATCGCCAAAGGAAAAAACATTGGGGACAAACGCGAAGACGCCAAATCCAAAGACCTCAAACGAGAAATGGACAGGGGTCTTGCGGATTAAATCCCTTGGGCCACTCGGCTGATAATGGGTAAGCATCTTTTTGCAGCCAACTTCGGTCTTTTGACCAATCACCTAACACCGTTCTAAATTTCATTTGCTCTTGGAGCAAATCCAAAAACCGATCCCGCTGAATTTCCACCGCTCCCATCTTGGACAGAAATGGCGTTAGCTTCTGCACATCTAAAACCTTCCATTTTTTCTCCTTCAGAAAATGAATCAAATACTCCAAAGCATATTTGGAGGCATTGCTCTCCTCATGGTACATGGACATTCCGAAAAAGACCCTTCCCACCGCAACGCCCATCAATCCTCCCACCAATTCGCCATTGTGCAAAACCGATAAGGCATGGGCATAGCCATGTTGGTGCAATTGATAGTAGACAGACTGCACATCAGCGTGCAACCACGGCTTTTCTTCGTGGGGTCTGGCACAACCCTTCATGACCGCTTGAAAATGCTGATCCCACTGAAATGACCATCCCGCAGGGGCTTCCCAATCATCGAACTTCTTTTGTAAATGGGGAAAAATGACGGCTCTCTGTTCTGGTGAATACCACTGAATGTCCTCTCCTTCGGCATAATTGAGGTAGCAACCTTTTTCGAAACCCTTCAGCACGCGCACCCAATGCAGGTCTGCGCCAATCGCAACGCGATCACCATCCATTTCATTTTTGTAAGGGAACCAAAGTTCCTTTGGATCCAATACCCACAAAGACATAATGCAAAGGTACAAGCACTTCACTGCCCTTCATCCGCATAAATTATGCGGATTTATGCGCATAAATTTTTAGCTTCGCTCTGTGTTTATCCATTGGCTTCAGCGACGTCTAACCCGAGAATTGCCGGGACCTTCTGCCCATGCGCAGATTTGGTCCTATCCCAGAAATAGCGTCGCAGAGGGACTCACATTGAATCCTCCGCCCCGTGCATCCGCAGTAGCGATGATTCTTCAACCCATATCGGATTTGCACTTTGAACTGCTTTACATCGTGCGAAGTCCATTCGGCATACACGGCAGCCAAGTGGCTTTCCCAGGAGGAAAAATAGAAAAGGAGGAGGACGCATTGGGATGCGCATGCAGAGAGACGCTGGAGGAAATTGGACTTGAACTGCAGAACAACCAGTGCATTGGACAGCTTTCCCCAGTCTTTATTCCGCCAAGCCACATGATTGTCTACCCGCATGTTTTTGTACTTCAGGACAAAATAGAAAAGTTCACCACCACCCATGAAGTGGACCATGTTTTCTGGATTGATCAACAAAAAATTATCCCGGAAAACATCATGGTCAAAGACCATTATTTAAAAGCCTTTGACGAAACCCGCCCCATCAAAGGCATTGACTTGAATGATCATTTTCTATGGGGAGCCAGCGCCATGTTGACCCAGGAACTGATGACGCTGCATCAAGAATTTTCAAATGAAATGAACGCTCAGCCCTAATACTTGTACAGCACCGCAATGAATCTCAAATCACTACAGCAATTCCACTTGTGGACCGATGAGCGGCTCATGGAGGCCATTGCGCAAAAGGAACACCGCGCATTTGAAGTCCTATATGCCCGTTATTCCAAACCAGTGTTTGGCTATTTCTACCGCATGCTATGGAAAAACAAAGCGCAGGCCAATGATTTTACCCAAGATCTGTTTACCAAAGTCATCACCCATGCCGGTCAATTTGATACCAGTCGCCCATTCAAAACCTGGGTGTATAGCATGGCCAATAACATGTGCAAGAACGAATACGCCAAAGCTGAAGTTCGCCAAAAAGCGGTGATGAAAGTAGAAACACAGCAAGATGCTGATCGCGTAGAAAGCATGGATTTGGCTCAATTCAAGATCAAGCTCAAGCAATTGATTCAAGCATTGGATCCTGTGAAAAAAGAGACGATTGAATTGCGATTCTTTCAAGAATTGAGTGTGCCAGAGATTGCCGCAGCCATGGCTGTGAGTGAGGGAACGGTTAAGTCAAGAATCTTTTACATCCTCAAAGATTTTCAAAAAGAATTGGCTGTATTCAAGGAAATTTTGGGCATCCTGTTATTCACCTTTATCGCGTAATCATGGACAATAAAAATTACATCAGCGAAGATTTTGAAACCTTGATGATTCAAAAATCATTCGAGGAATTGCTTCCCGAAGAGAAGACCTTTGTCCTGCAACACGTCAAGGATCAGGCAGAATATGATCAACTCAGAAACTTGTTTTTCCAAGTCATTGAAATGGGACAAGAAGACGACGACTTGGCTCCAGACCCAAAGGTGAAAGCCCATTTGGATCAATTGTTTGAAACCGGAACTAAAAAATCCGTTGTTCCATGGTACAACACGCCATTGTTCTGGTCCAGTATTTCTGGCATCGCTGCAGTTTTTGTACTCGCCTTTTGGTGGTTAAATGTACAGACCCCTGAAAAAGGACTGATGGCAGAAAACAGGCCTATTGAAACGGAAGAGAAGAGCGATGAACCTACGTTAAGTGCATCCAAGGATAACTCATCTTCAGATAGCAATGGGGCCATGGTCAAACAAGAAAACTCCACTAATGAGGTGGCACAAGACAACATAGTCACGATGGAGGAAGTCTCTGCCTCCGCGAACTCTGACTATGATGCTGTTGAACCACCAGACCCTTCGGATAGATATCCTGCGCTTTTACCCACAGAAGAACGCGTTGAAGAAAAATCCATGACTACCTCAGCGGGTTTGCCAAATGCCGTTAGCACGCCAATGGGCACAGCATTATACTCGAAAGGCCAAGATCAGTTGATCAAAGACATCCAATCCGCTGTATTGTCTAATAAGAAAAAACCGCAAAGTCTTTCGGAATCAGACATGACCGATGCCGTGTTATCCAAGGAAAAGGCATCCAAAAAAGAAGCTGATGTCAAAACGGTTGATTCGGAATTGGTGAGCGGAAAATACTATTTGCGACTTAAAGTGGATGCCAATGGAAAATTGGAGGATGTCATCATATTGCGCAGTCCCAATCCTGGATCTCAATGGGACAATCAAATGGTTAAAGCCATCCGCAATCAATTGGGGTCCTTTCAACCCAGCGTGATCAATGGCAATAAAGTCCCTTCTGATATGGTTGTACCTGTGCAATTGACGTTTGATTGATTTTGTGATCTTGAATTAACATTCCTTATCACGGAAAGGACTTGCGTTTTTGTGGCTGATTTTTACCTTAGCCAAAATCAAAAAGGACAACCATGAAGAAGTATTATTTTTTAATGTTCATGACTTGTATGAGTGCTCTGGTATTGGCCCAATCCAAAGTACAAGTGAGAATGAAAAAAGAGGTGAATGGCGTCACCGTTGTGGAAGAAAAATCATTTGAATTAAAGCCTGGACAAGACATTGAAGAAGCCTTGATTGAGAACGGCATTGACAAAAAAGGGGCAAAGGAAATTTCGATATCCATTGAACAAATCCAAAACGATGATTCGGAAGGTGAATTAAACATGTTTCCACCGATGATGGGCATGGGACAAATCCCATTTGGACCACAACACAATTTCATGGAGCCCAAAGCTTATCTGGGCGTGACGTTAAAAAACGAAGAAAATACCCCAATCATTACTGATGTTCAACCGCAATCGCCTGCTGATTTAAGTAACCTCAAGGTGGGTGATCGAATCATCAAAATTGACGATCAAAAAATGGAGAATGCGCAAGAGGTTGTGACTTATATCCAACAAAAAAAACCAGGCGATCAAATCCATGTAAAAATCAAGAGAAACAAGGAAACTTTGAAAATGACTGTCCCCTTAGAAACATTGCCTATGTCGTTTCCATCCTTTCCTTTCAATGGTCAATTCACGCCTTTGACCCTCTCTCCGTTGACCATGGACAGCTTGTTTGAATCGCCCAAAGCCTTTCTTGGCGTTGTACCCAATAACAACTTCATTGAAGAGACAGGAGTGCAGGTCGACAGTGTGCTGTACGGCTCAAGTGCCGAAAAAATGGGGGTTCAAAAGGGGGATATCATCATTGCATTGAATGGTCACAGCATTTCCAATTTCGAGACGTTAAGGGAAATTGTGGGCCAATCCGCACCTGGAACATCCTGTGAGGCCACCATTATCCGAAACGGAAAAACCGAAATATTGTCTGGTGTTTTTGGTGCACGAAACATGATCATCAAAGACGGTTACCGCATTTACCAAAACGACAAAGGGTTGGATGATCAAGGAAACATCAACTTGGATTTTGAATTGGATTTTCAAGGTGGGGATTTGGACAGCTTGTTCAGGCAAGATTTCGATCTGGAATTTGGAAGTAACAAAACAGATTTGGTCATCAAAAACTTCTCAGCGGATCAACTACAAACCATGGGAGTGCAGAAAAGTTTTGGATCTTATTCTTTCTTCACCAATCCTGAAAACCAGACGTTGGAATTGAGCTTAGAAGATGATATCCCTTTTGTTTATCGTGTAATTGTTGAAGATCAAAACGAAGGTATCATCTACTCTGACGAGAAGAACAAACCAGTGAGTTCTCTTTCAAAAAAGATTGGTTATGACAGTTGGAAAAAAGGGGAATACACGTTGAAAGTATACACCAATGATCAGCTGACCATTGCCCAACGCCTGATTATACAATAATCTCGCTCCATTCAAAAGACAATTCCTGATCGGTCAGCCATTGGTTGACCGTTTCTTTTTGACCCAAATTGAAAGTATAGATCAGTTTACAGTTGTCTTCCTGTACAATATCCACTTTCTCTGCTTGCTGTTGTTTGAGGAACTGAATCAACGCTGGGAACTGCGCGTAAGTACACTGAACTTTCAAGCTTACTCTCCATTCCTTTTGAATGACGCCAGCATCTTGAATGGCTTGTTCTGCAGCTGATTTGTAGGCTTGAATCAATCCTCCCGTGCCCAGTTTTGTCCCGCCAAAGTATCGAACCACCATCACCAAACATTGGGTTAAGTCGGCCGCCAAGATGGCTCCCAGAATGGGACGACCCGCGGTGCCTGAAGGCTCGCCATCATCACTGCTCTTGGCCAAAACACCATTCTTGCCCAGACGAAAAGCCCAACAAACATGGTTGGCATCGAAATAATCCGCTTTGTATTTTTTGACAATGGCTTTGCACTCCTCTTCACTGTTGACTTCTAGTGCAAAACCCAAATGTTTACTCGCCAGAACGCGGTGATTGGATAAACCTGGCTTGGCCAAGGTTTGATATACCTCCATTAAGAGATGGGATTGAGAATCACACTAAATACAATGATACTGTTGGGGTCGCGATCAAAGTACAATTTGTCCAAGGCTCCCAAAATGGTATTGGCCCGGAAATAACTGGTGTGCAATTGATCATCTCCAATCAGCGTCCATTGAATGGTATAGCTGCATTCTTCCTCTTTGTGGTACTGAACATATTTCAGCATTTGACGATAACACTCCTCTGGCGAATCAGCTTCGCATGCATGAAACAAAAATCGCTGATTGTGCAGGGGATTGAACGTAATCAGCTGCAACGTGGCCTTTCCTCTGCCTTTCTTCAACTGATAACTGAGGTTCTCCTTGCCAATGGTAATATACCTTGCAATCTTGGCTTTCAGTTCTTCTATTTCATCCAATCTTTTGGCCATCTTCGTCTAGTTTTTCAAATTCTGAATTGTTGCTTTTGTACTCTGGAATAAATGCCTTGAGCTTAGCCACCATAAAGTTGTTGTCTTGTAAAACAAACAACTGAATCAACTCATCTACCCAGTTCTTTACTTCATTCCAATTGTAGTCTCTTACTTTAGCAATCATGATTTTCTCATGCTTGGTTGGGAGCGTCGTCTCCTGATCACTCAGCACCTCTTCAAACAACTTTTCACCCGGGCGAAGACCAGAAAATTGAATTTCCATATCTACATCCAATTCAAATCCTGACAATTGAATCATCTTCTTGGCCAAATCTACAATCTTCACTTTCTCTCCCATATCAAAAACAAAAATCTCTCCACCCTCCCCCATGAACCCTGCCTGCAATACCAATTGAACAGCCTCTGGGATGGTCATAAAAAAACGGGTGATTTCAGGATGAGTAACTTTAACTGGTCCACCCGCTTCTATTTGCTTTTTAAAAATTTTGACTACCGAACCATTGGATCCCAAAACATTTCCAAATCGTGTTGTAATAAAAGACGTTGAGACACTTCCATTTAAACTTTGCACATAAATTTCTGCAGCTCTCTTTGAAGCGCCCATCACATTGGTGGGATTTACGGCCTTATCGGTGCTCACCATAACAAACTTATCGACCTGATGCTGAACCGCCAAATCAGCCAACACTTTGGTTCCCCAAACATTGGTCAATATGGCCTCTGAAGGATTGTTTTCCATCAAAGGCACATGCTTGTAAGCGGCGGCATGAAATACAACGTTGGGGTGAAAGGCTTCAAACACACGGCGCATGCGGTCTTCCTTTCGCACATCACCAATCACGTATTCCACCAAACTGTTCTGCAATTCTCCTTCCAACTCAAACAGAGGGGTTTCTCCCTGATCCAATGCGATAATCTTGGATGGATGAAAGGAAATCAATTGTCGTACGATTTCCGACCCAATGCTACCCGCCGCGCCGGTTACCAGGATGATCTTTCCTTGAATCCAATGGGCCACACCCGCATTGTCTATATTGATTTCGTTGCGATCCAACAGCTCCTCAATCGCGACCTCTTTGATTTGCTTGACACTCAATTGTCCATTGACCCAATGCTGAATACTGGGTACCTCGCTGATTTTACAGGTATGATCCAAGGCCCATCTTTTCCATTGATTCTTGATTGATTTATCCTCCTCGCCCAAGGCCAACAAAATTTCATCTACTTTACCATCCGCCAAAAGCTGATGGGCCTCCTTTTGCGCGATAATCAACATGCCCTCCACGCGATTGCTGACCCACTTTCCGCTGGGGTCTGTCCAAAATTGGATGCGTTGAATGGCGTGATCATCGGCCTTGAGGGCGCGTTTGGTCATCCGAGCCAAATCACCGCCACCCACCAGTAGGACACGCTTTCTATCACCATTAGCATCGACAATGGCAACCTGATAACTCCACTTTACACCAGCACGAAAAACAAACAATGAGAACAATGACAATAAATAGGCGATCAATAAAATACTGACAGGCACAGCATACAGCCCGTCGACAGCCCAATATTTTCTGGAGAAACTCCATGCAAAAAGCACCGCTACAGCACCACTCAGGGTAACAAACAACCTCAGACTATCTTGGGCACTGGTATACCGAATGATGCCTTGATAGGTTTTACCTAACAAAAAAGCCAATCCGCATCCAGTCAACCAAAAAGGTAAAAAGGAAAGCCCCTTAATCCATTCTTCTGCGGGGGGATGAAATTCAAATCGAAGTAGATAAGCCAACAAAAAAGCAAAACAAACCCCGATGAGATCGACTGAAAAAATGATCCATCGGGGTGTTGTATTTTGAGGCAATATTCGCATTGACCTTTATTATCTTGAAATCACCACTGCACTGGCACCACCGCCACCGTTGCAAATGGCTGCACCACCCCACTTGGCATTGTTTTGCTTCAATACATGAATCAAGGTAACCAAGATTCTAGCACCTGAGCATCCCAGTGGATGACCCAAAGAAACAGCACCGCCATTTACATTGACGCGTGCAGGATCTAAATTCATTTTTTGAATGTTGGCCAAACCAACAACCGAGAATGCCTCGTTCAACTCACAATATTCCAAATCCCTCACTTCAATTCCTGCTTTGTGTGCGGCAATGGGCAATGCCAATGCTGGGGTTGTTGTAAACCACTCTGGCGCTTGCTCTGCATCAGCATATCCTGAAACCTCCGCCAATGGGGTTAAACCCAAAGACAACATTTTTTCTTCACTCATCAAAACCAAAGCGGCTGCACCGTCATTCATGGTTGATGCATTGGCTGCTGTAACAGTGCCTTCTTTGTCAAAAGCAGGACGCAATGAAGGAATCTTATCAAAAGAAACATTCTTGTACTCCTCATCTTCAGTCACTACAACATCGCCTTTCTTTCCTTTGACCGTTACCGATACAATTTCCTCATTGAACTTCCCATCAGCCCAAGCCGCCTGTGAGCGCTTGTATGATTCAATGGCAAAGGCATCTTGATCCTCACGACTAAAATTGCATTCCTTGGCACACAATTCAGCGGCATTTCCCATGGCGTAATTGTGATACACATCCGTCAATCCGTCCTTGGCCAAGCCATCAATCATTTGGACATTGCCATACTTGTTTCCCCAACGCATGTTGGGTGAATAAAAGGGAACTTGGCTCATGCTTTCCATTCCACCAGCAATGACCACATCACTGTCTCCACATTTGATGCTCTGTGCAGCCATCATGACCGCCTTCATGCCTGAGGCACAAACCTTGTTTACTGTGGTGCACTGAACCTGATCTGGCAAACCTGCAAACTTGGCGGCTTGACGAGCAGGAGCTTGACCCAAATTGGCCTGAAGCACACTCCCCATGATTACTTCGTTGACAATGTTAAGATCCAAACCAATTCGATCTACCGCGCCTTTGATGGCAATGGCACCCAATTGTGTTGCAGAGATGGTGGACAATGCACCACCAAAACTTCCCAAGGGAGTTCTAACTGCTGAAACGATGAAGACTTTTTTCATATCATTATAATTGGCCCAAATTTCGCAAGGATTCATCCTGATACCAAATATTAATGCGGTTAACAAGTATTTAATAAATCAGAAGTACGGAAACCGAGTAGTGAATTAAATTTAGAATCAAATAAAAACGCATGAGAAAACATCTTTTTTTGACCATTTCCTTTTTGTTTTTTATAACAACAATTGGATTCACGCAAAAGGTTGTTAATTTCTCGACAGACAAAGAGGAATTCATCAAGCAATTGAGTAGCTTATTCAATGAGCAACGAAAAGGTACCGGCAAAGAAATCATTGAGAAACAGTTGGAACCCATTTGGGTAAAAAACCCTGTTTTCAGTGCAGATCAGGAAAAGAAAATCATTGAAACCTTGGATTTAATGTTGGACATGAAAGTCAAGGTTTTTCCCGATTTTGAAAAATATGTATTGTGTCTCATCAGCTTGGGAGAAAAACCCATTGCGCCAAAATCATTTGAGAATTGGACTTCCACGTTGAATGCGATTCTCAAGGACAAAAAGAACAAAAGACATTTCACTGTATTTGTAGAAACTTCATTGGAATTGTTCCGGGACAACAAAATCTACGAGTCGGAATCTGTCACTTGGAAAATCTTTGGAGGCAGTTATCTTTTTGCTTTGGATTCCGTTGCCCACATCGACTTTGAAAACATCAAGCTCTCATGCTCTAGCAAAGGTGATAGCTCCATTATCTATAAAACAAAAGGAATATACTATCCGTCAACTGCTCGATTCTCAGGAGTTGGTGGCGTAATCAATTGGAAACGTGCAGGTCTAGATCCCAACACCACCTATGCTGAGATACCAAAGTATTTTATCAAAATCAAAACCAGCTCATTCATCGTTGACTCAGCAGTCTTTTACACCACCTACTTTGATAAGCCATTGTTAGGGAAATTAACAGAAAAGATTATTGCCGGAAAAGATGAAGAGAGCGCCAGCTATCCCAAATTTGAATCATACTCTCAGCGTTTCGAAATAGAAAACATTGTTCCAGGCATCCATTATGAAGGCGGATTTACCATGAGTGGTTCCAAGTTTAACGCTTCAGGAACTCCAGAAAATCCTGCTCAACTGGTTTTCTTGAAAGACAACAAACCATTCTGTTACATCTCCGGATTGTTCTTCGAGTTAAAGCCAGAGAGATATCTTGCGAATCACGTTCGGGTGAAGTTCATCCTCGGAAATGATTCCATCACCCACCCAGATCTGAACATGAACTTCACCATTAAAACGCGTGAATTGGTTTTGAATAGAACTGAATTGGGTCTATCCAAAAGTCCGTATTCTGATACTTACCATCAAACCGATTTGTACTTTGAATCACTGCGGTGGATGATTGATGACCCTATGGTTTATTTTGGGAAAGCAAAAGGGAGCACACAGGTATTTGCTGCATTTGAATCCAGTACGTATTTCTCGAAAAAACGAATGAGTTCATTGAGTGGAATCAGCAGTACCAATCCACTTCATGACATTTATGCGTCATTCAAAAAACTAAAAGTGACGCAAATGACAACGCATGATTTGTCCTATGATACGCGCTTTGCAGAAGAGGAATGGCATGTGGTTGTAATTGACTTGGCCAACAAAGGGTTTTTAAACTACGACATTGACAAGCGCATCATAACACCGCTTCCCAAATTGGAGAACTATATTTTGAACTACGATGGTAAAAAGGATTACGACATCTTGCAGTTCAATAGTGAGAAATCAGATGGGATCAATGCCAAATGGAATTTGTTAAACAATGATTTTGAGCTAAAAGGAGTCAGTAAGTTTTACATCAGCGACTCTCAAAAAGTAATGGTCTACCCACGAGGGCAAGAATTAACCTTAAAGAAAAACCGAGATTTGGTATTTGACGGAATGCTCAAAGCGGGCAACCTTGAATTCAAAGGGAGTAATTATTACTTTGATTACGATAAGTTTCAGGTGGAAATGAATAAAATTGACTCGTGTCAAATTTACATCAACGATGAAACGCAGCCCAAAGATCAATTTGGAGAATACCCAAAGATCCGGGTGAAAACCACCATTAAAGACATTACAGGTGTGCTGTACATTGATGCGCCTACCAATAAAAGTGGAGCCAATTCCAAAAAGTATCCACAATATCCTTACGTGACCACCACCAAGAATTCTTATGTTGATTGGGAGAGTCCCAACATCCAGCAGGGCAGATATCCGAAAGATAAATTCTATTACAAACTAGAACCATTTACATTGGACTCTTTGGACAATTTTAGAACGAGCAATTTGAATTTTAAAGGTCTACTGGTTAGTGCTGGAATCTTCGAAGACATCAATGAACCCCTCATCATGATGGGCGACAAATCACTTGGTTTCAAGAGGTCTACAGGCCCTTCCGGATACCCCTCTTACCGCGGCTTTTCCAATGTGACTGCAGATTTAACCTTGAACCATTCTGGTCTTCAAGGAAAAGGAAAGCTCACTTATTTGGGTTCCAAAACAGAATCCGATGATTTTGTATTTCTACCCGATGAAACCAAAGGGAAAACAACTTCTTATACATTGGCTGAAAAAGCGCAAAAACCAGAAGTTCCTAAAACCAAAGTCAATGTTGCCCAATTGAATTACTACCCCAAACAAGAACGCTTGGTGGTAACCACTTTGGATGAACCCATGGAGTTTTTTGAAAAAGAAGCGACCTTGAAAGGAGCAACAACGCTAAAGCCAGAAGGGTTAAGCGGCAAAGGATCTATGGACTTCTATGGCGCAACTTTAAAGTCTGATCACTTTAATTACGAACGTCGAAAAATAAAGGCTGATACTTCTGCACTCAATATCGCTGGAAAGGACTTGGAAACAACGCTTGCCTTCTCCACGGATAACGTAAACGCCAATGTTAACTTTGATACTAACGTTGGTAAATTCATCAGTAATACCGGGGAAAACAAGATTACGTTCCCCATCAATCAATACATCTGTTTCATGGATGAATTCACTTGGTTCATGAAACAAGACCAACTTCAAATGACCAGTTCCAGAGAAGCCAACGTGGACGTGGTCATCAATGCAGAGGAACGAAAACGATTTTCCAATTTTTATAGTATTGCCTCTGGACAAGACTCTTTGAACTTCCTTTCACGCAATGCGAATTTTGATTTAAAACGCAACATTATTCGTTGTGAAAAAATAGACCACATTGTGGTTGGAGATTCCAAGATCGTTCCTGACAGTGGAAAAGTGGTGATTGAAAAATATGCCAACATGCGCAAGTTGCTGAGGGCCTCTTTGGTAACCAATATCGTTACACAGTATCACAGCCTGTTCAATGCAGAATTGAAAATTGAAGGTCGATTAAAATTCAATGGATTTGCAGACATGAACTATGTAGACGAAAATGGCCAAAAACAATTGATCCATTTTGAAACAGTAAAACTAGATACAGCGTTCAGGACCATTGCAAAAGGCGAAATTGCCGAAGATGTCGGATTTCATTTGTCCCCGCAGTTTGCATATTATGGGAAGCTTTCCTTATTGTCCACTGACAAACTCATGAACTTTGATGGCGGTGTTAAGATTGAACATACATGTGAGGACCTTGCAAAATCTTATTTCAAATTCAACTCACCCATTGATCCATTGGATATTTACATCCCTGTTGATACATTGATCAAAGATGTCAGCTCTGTAAAATTGGGTGTGGGTATGATGGTAAAGACAGCCAGTCCCATGCAAATTTATCCAGCTTTCCTGAGCCCAAAAATGGGAACTTATGACACGCCATTGATTGAGGCCAATGGGTATTTGCACTACGATAAAAACGCCAAGAAATTTTTGATCGGAAGCAAAGCCAAAATCATTCAACCCAAAATGCCTGGCAATCTCATTGAGCTCAATGCACAGAGCTGCGATGTTGCAGGTGACGGTAAAATTGATTTCAAGGCCCGTTATGGTTTAATACAATTGAATAATTTCGGAAGAGGAATGCTCAAGCAGAGTGACAAAGCGTTGAACATTCAAACAGCATCTGTCTTGCACTTTCCATTCGACGAAAGTGCGCTAAAGAAAATTTCAGAGGCATTGGAAAAAAATACAGAGTTGCCTCCGTTAGACATCAACAATACGCCGTTTGAGAAAGCCATTGCAGAGATAATGGGCACTGAAAAATCTGACCGTTTGATTACAGAAATTAGCTTGTCAGGACAGTTTAAAAAAGTACCCGAAGAATTGCAAAAGAACTTTGTCTTTGCCGACCTGAAGTGGGTTTGGAACGCCAACTCAGAAACCTTCCATACGACAGGTCCTATTGGTATAGCGACAATGGATAAAAAACAAATCTTCAAGTATGTAACAGGGAAAATTGAAATTGAAAAACGCAAGACAGCGGATGTCATGCGCTTCTATTTGGAAATTGACCGCGGATTGTGGTATTACTTTGAATACAAATTGGGACAGTTAACCGTTATCAGTGGTGATGCTGATTTCAATAAAATCATCACTGACCTAAAAGACGATAAAAAACAATTTGAAGAAAACAAGGTGAAATTCAACTTTCAACTTTTGTTGACCAAAAAGAAACGTGATGATTTCAAATCCAGATTCCCTGAGGATTTTCCTCAATGAGGATTTGTTTTTCTAAACCATGAGTTAAGCAAGTCTTTGAGGTGATTAAAATCTTGCTGATAAACCAATCCCACTCCTTGCGTGTATGGAGATTGCTGAGTAGTAATGTTTCGGTAATTGTTGCTTTCGTTGTAGACCATCAACTTTAGTTTGCCATCTTTTGTCAAAAGGTATTCTACTTTAACATCACCAATATAATTGCTGGGCTGTTGGTTGTTGGCATTGCCCTTAGAGACACCAAAATTTCCGCTCAACTGTACGCGATTATCAAACAATTGGGTACTCAAAGCCAAGGCTATTTCTTCATTGGAGATTTGATCACCAGACCGATAGTTAAAACCCAAATTAAAGTCGTCACTGATTTGACTGAGCCAATTGGAAATTTGACTAGACAGCAATTCCGTGGTATTGGCAGCTACACCATAGTTGGTTGCAGCATCAGCTGATTTTACAATATTAGGAGGACTCATGAACTGGCGCAACACCAATAACGAAAACGCTTGGCGATTTTTTTCTTGTTCGTTGGAGACAGTAGCTTCAAATCGGCTCCTGGTCATGGGATCTACGGATGGCAGTTTGATGTCAAAAGCCACATTGGGATTGAGCATTTTCCCAGTTAAATTCATGAGCAAATCCACAGGAACACGCTGACCTGTTTGGTTGGCATCTACCAATATATCTGAAAGAGATGCATTGACCTTGTACACAGCAGACAATTTCAACTCTGCATTGTAGGGATTTCCATACCAAGAAATGGTTCCTCCTGGTTGGACACTAAAATCCTTGTTGATCAGATTGGCCAATGTAAACAAATAGTTCCCCGACACTATTTCAATTTGACCATACATGTCAAAGGTGGACAACTTGCTAATGCCCATGGTCAAGTGACCTTGTCCTCTACCCCTCATTACATCACCAACCGCTTCATCAAAAATGATGCTCAGCTCGGCGTCTGGTGTAACATCAATCTGAATATTCAGTGAAATACCGGACAAGTCCAACGGAGGCTCCTCTTTGACTTGATTGGGCTTTACAAATTGAATGAATTGTCCCATTTCTTCATCGCCTGATGAAGCCATAGGCATGTTCAATTTGGTTCCACTTTGGGTCTTTAATGCAATGTCAAAATTGAGCTTCTCCAAATCACCATTGATCTTAAAGTTCCCTGTTGCGTAGGCTTTCCCATAGTAATCACCATTCTGCTCCTCCGTGGTATTTAATACCAACAAAGGCTCTCTCTCTAAATCACCCAATAGATTGAAGTTCCAATCCCCAAAAGCCTCATGACTGATATAACCCCTAATCTGACCTTCATTATTTTTATGGTCCTTTAACGTCAATTGATCAAAAACAAAACGATCGGGCTCAATCCAAATTCTATCCTTCAGTTGGTATTGCGTCCCTAAATAATCTGCGTAAAGACCACCATTGCTGATATCCGCATAACCCGTGAGTTGGGGATCTTCTGGGACACCACTCACGTGAATCAATCCATTCAATTGACCACTGACCAGAATTACTCCAGTATCAATGAAGGCTTTTAAAAACTGCAAATCCAAATCATGCACCTCGGCGTCCAAATCCAATGGAGAAACAGTATCATAAGGAAAATACATCCCCTCAAAACTCAAATTCTTTTGCTCTTCATTCTCAATACCTCCGGCCAATTCGAAACCGGACAAATACTCTACCCATTGACTTTTGAGACAAATATCTCCGTAAACCACATCATTAATTCCAAAATCTGCAATGCTCAAATCACCAATTAAATCTGGATTATCCAAGATTTTATCAATTTCAACTGTTCCGTCCAACACACCTTCCATTCTCATGTCCTCTGGAAGAAACGCGTTGATTTGCTGGAAATTCACATGAGAAAACGCTATCATCAATGGTGCTTTGGCCATCTTGCCAATGGTCCCATAAAGGGCTATACTCTGCAACGCGGAGGTAAAAGTGAGTGATTTGATTTGCCAATCATCACCCAATTTCAGAATTTGAGCTCCGGGATAAAGCGACCATTGATCATTGACGATTCGAATATCTCCTCTGTAAAAATCAATGGCCATTGCATCTGTGCTTGGGAATGAAAACTGGGCTCCTACATCGCCCT
This sequence comes from Flavobacteriales bacterium, assembly GCA_947442505.1. Taxonomy (GTDB): domain Bacteria; phylum Bacteroidota; class Bacteroidia; order Flavobacteriales_D; family Sanyastnellaceae; genus CAMCTV01. Next base: position 45,681 of record CANEVR010000005.1, read on the forward strand.
TGTGCAAGGTTTGATCATTTCCCCAAACAAAATCTGAATAAATAACATCACCTTCCGATCGAGCATCCAAAGAAACATTGGGTACCGAACCCCATTCACCAGTAATACTATCCATCATGGCTGAGGCGTAAACAAACTCATCAGGTTTCTTAAAATCGACCAATAATTCATGAAAAGTGTTGCCATTCCATTCCACACGCTTTGCACTAAAAAGACCTTCAAAATAATCCTTACTCTCATCGACGCGCAATTGCAAAATGGCATTCTGAGAAATGGAAACATTTCCAAGGATGGCTTCTCCTATTTGAGAAAAGTCTAATATTTCCAAATTCAATGTGAAATTTTGGGGCTCATGTTTTGACAAATCCCATTGATAATTGGGGACAACTTCTGACATGATATTATTGAGTGCTGGCCATAGCCCCTCCGGATTGAAAGAACCGGATAGTTCTCCCATGGCAATGTCTGAATTCAAAATTACTTTCAACTCAGGATGACGCTCAACATTCAACGATAAATAATCCAAAACATAATCCTTGGAGTTGGCGCAATAGATGACATTATTCAATTCAATTCCTCCCTCAATCTCATTCCAACCCAGCCCTTCCATATCAATACGCGCTTCGCCACTCAATGCGCTGTACGGCAAATCAGGAAACAATCCGATGGTTTTAAAATTCAGATTATCGACAATAAGGTCGCAGGAGATTTTAGGCTTTCGCGCATTGAAATCCACCAATCCGTCAAAGCTGAGTTGGGCATTGGGATCTGATACATTCACGGCTCCCTTAAAAAAACCATTGGACATTGAACCTTCAATGTTTATTGGGCGATAGGTATAACCGTGATAATTCAAAGCATCGATTACCCCGCTGGCATCCATCTGCATGGTTTTAAGCACAAATCCCTTTCCCTCGACATCCAACTGTGCCGTAATGGCTCCCCAATCTGGGGTTTGATAATAGGCACCCAAATCAAAATTTTCCGTTACAATAAATCCCGAATAAGCCATCTCTTCCATGTCAATATCCATATCTCCCTTCACATCACCGATGTCCGTGTACAGATCGCCATAGGCCCTCCAAGTGTTCTTCTTCCCTGTCAACACACCCTCGAACTGAATTAATCCCAATGCGGATAGATTATTGGGCAATTTAACCTCAGGGTCAAACCGCGTGACCAAATCATTCAAATCAGCCCGATTGGTGGTTACATTTTTCACCATTAAATTCACAGAACGAAGTTCCTTTTCTGTGATGTGCGACAATTCGCCATTTAAATTCAAACGCGTCATCGCGCCATAACCCAAATCCAATTGTTTGATTTGAATATCGTCAACATTACCGCTGGCTTGAACATTCACCCATGCTGACTCTTTCCAATTTCCCAAAGCAGGAACAATGTATTCAAACTCAGATAGATTCAAAGGAAATCCTTGAACATCCAACTCCATTTGCATCGGCTGTCCCTGCGCAAATAGCAATTTGACATCTCCAGAAAGCTCATTCAATGTTGTCTTTAAATTCAACTCCGAAAAATGCACTTCGCCTTCGTTCCAACTTACATTCATCTTTGCATCATGGCAAGCCAATTGACCTATTGTTTCAAACTGAATTTCCTCCAGCTTGACACTGCCCGCACCTGGATGTAGCTCAATATCCCGCATGGTCACAAACAAATTAGACACATTTATTTCTTTGTGACTGGCCAATATGGGTTCCAATCCATGATAATGCAAATCCGTGTTTTCAATTTTAAAAGAAGACAATTTGATGGAGAAATCACCAGACTGAGTAGTATCTGACTGATTGAAATAATCGGCAATAAAATCATAGTTCCATGTGCTGTCTTGCCTCTGGGTAATGTGGATGCTACCTTCTTTGAGCACTACTCCATTCATTTGCCAATTACCATTGAACAAACCCGAGTAATCTTCTACAACCAGAGAGTGCACGTGAATCAAACTATCGTTGTTTTGATCCCAAATGTCCAAATCCTCCAAATAAAAATGCAATCCCCAATCAAAGCCTACGGATTTCACCGCGACTTGGGTATTCAACTCGTAAGACAGCCAACCTGCAGCCTTGTGCGCCAGCCATGATTGCACCACAGAAAACTGCAAGGCCAAACCCAAGTAAAACAATGGCACCATGATCATGATGATCACATTCCTTACCATGTATTTTGGCCTCTTTATTTTCATCTGCTTTGCAATCGTTTGAGCACCCCCTCTTTCAACGCATAGGGTGAACGATATATTTGATTAAAAGGCTGCAAGTCCAAAACCAGTTTCATGAGGTACACGGCAATGGGCATGAATTGCACCCGCAAATTGGGAATCGCGGGGTGCTTCAATCTATCTGCATAACTGGACCCCATCATGAACATGTATATCGAGGCAAATGCATCAACGGGAATTTCTTGGGCTGAATGATTGGACCATATTTTTTCTTTCTTGTTTGTATAATAATACAATTCCAACAAAGTATCGAAAGAACCACTAGCCCCTACCAAACGTTGACAAGGGTATCGCGCCAATGCGTCCTTGAGCTCCTTGGTGTCCAAATCAAAAATCTGTTTTATCTGGTTCAATTCACTTTTCTGCGCTCGATCCATCAATGGAACTTGCTCGAAAATTCTGCTGATTCCCAGCTGGGTACTCTGTTTGAATACAATCCCCTCTGCTGTGGTAATAATAAACTCCGTGCTGCCTCCACCAATATCCATGAGCAATGTTGGCACTTCATGCAAATCCATTGTTTGCTGAACGCCCTCATAAATAAGCTGGGCCTCTTCATCCCCATCAATAACTGAAATGTCCCAATTGGTTAATGACTTGACATGTGATTTAAAAACGTCCGTGTTTCGTGCATCACGAAGTGCCGATGTTGCAAATACATGCACCTTGCCTACTTGGTAGGCTTGAACAATGGAGTAATAGTATTGCAAGGCGTCTAATCCTTTGGCCATGCGGGCATCCGTAATTTGCCGATCCTCAAAACCTCCCTCACCAATTTTCACTGGCCACTTATTGGAAAACAAAGTCTCCCAATCTCCTTTATCGGACTGCTCCGCAATCAAGATATTAAAGGTATTGGTGCCGCAATCCACAATCGCCATTCGTTGCCCCATACTCAAGGATTATATTTAATCCACTTCCAAATTTCTTTGTAACTGGCCTTTTTACCATACATCAATATACCAACCCGGTAAATTCTACCCGCCAATGCAATGAAAGCAATGAAGGTGATGACCAAAATAACCATGGACAGCACTATCATTCCCACCGAGGTGGATGAAACTGTTGCCTTGACCATCATCACTACAGGTGAAGTCAAAGGGAAGACTGAAAAGAAATTTCCAGCCCAACTTTCAGGGTTGTCAATCATCATTGCTGAAATGATGTAACCAAAAACCAGTGGCAAAGAAACGGGAGCCATGAACTGTTGCGTATCGGTCTCGCTATCCACCGCAGCACCAATGGCTGCAAACAAACTAGCATACAAGAAATATCCTCCGATGAAATAAAACAAAAACAATCCAATCATCAATGTCCAATTGATTTGAAAGAACCAATTGATGGCTTGGTTATTCATCAATTCATTCATCATCACCGCTTGATCCATTCCTGTCTGCATCACTTGCGCATTTTCAACCACCGCTGCTCCACTGGCGATATTGGAGGCAAAGAAGGACAATCCTACTGAGGAAACGACAAATGACAACAAAACCCACATTAAAAATTGGGTCAATCCCACCAATCCAATTCCAATTACTTTGCCCATCATCAGCTGAAAAGGCTTTACAGAACTCACGATCACTTCAACAATGCGGTTGGTCTTTTCTTCAATAACCCCCCTCATCACCTGAACGCCGTACATGAAAATAAACATGTATATCAAAATGGCAAAAATGAACCCTATAAAAGCTTTCTCTTGGGTTCTGTCCTCTTGCCCTAGGTTATCCACGTTGATGTCAGCAAAAGAAACGGAGACTTTGGCCCTTTTGTACTTTTCATAGTCCAATTGCAAACTGTCAATGACGCGGTGCTTTTCCAATGAGTTTTCCAAATCATCGCCCATTTTGCGTTGCACAAACTCACCCGGAAATTTTTTGTAAAAGAAATTGCATTTCCCATCATTGATGGTGGCCTCATCTACCTCCAACATCACCTCGTATTGACTTTCTTTGAAAGCCTCCGGGGGAACTGCCGTTCTGGAGAATGAGTACATTACCTTTTCTGAATCCTTAAAATGATTGGTAAACCGAGGATAAACAGCCCCTGTTGTTGAATCCTTTTGGGTAATTACTTCATAGGGATCGACAATCAAAACCTGATAAACCGAGTTGTCGTTCATGGTTACCGCAATTGCGCCAAACATCAATGCCGCAAAAAGAATGGGCCCCAAGAAAGTCATGATGATAAAACTCTTCTTCTTTACCCTACTCAAATACTCTCGTTTGATGATCAGTAATATTTTATTCATGGGTCAATTGATTTTGGGTAACGGCTTTAATAAAAATTTCATTCATGTTGGGGATAATTTCACGTGCAGAAACAATCTCCAATTGCGGCATCATGGCGGATAGCAGGTGATTCAGATTGTGTCCTGGGGAAATTCTAATCTTAGCAGTGTTGTATTCTGTAGCAACATCATTTTGAACCAATTCAAACTGATGGCCCATCAGGATGCCCAATTCCATGGCCGTTCCTTTGTAAGCTACTTCAAACAAATTCTCCTTGAATCGGGCCTTAACCTCAGCCACAGGACCGCTGATAATCAGGTGAGATTTATCAATCAATCCGATGTCATCACACAATTCTTCGACACTTCCCATGTCGTGGGTAGAAAGAATAATGGTGGCACCTTTTGACTTTAAACGCAACATTTCCTCTTGAATCAACTTGGCATTGATGGGGTCAAAACCGCTGAAAGGTTCGTCCAGTATCAATAATTCAGGCTCATGCAAGATGGTGGTAATGAATTGCACCTTTTGGGCCATTCCTTTGGACAAATCCTCAATGGTTTTGTTCCACCACGCCATAATATCAAAACGTTCAAACCAATAAGTAAGTCTTTTCACAGCCTCCTGCTTGGACAAACCCTTCAATTGAGCTAAATAAATACACTGCTCTCCCACCTTCATTTTTTTGTACAAACCGCGCTCCTCCGGCAAATAGCCAATGTGCTCGATGTGTTCCGGACGCAATGACTCACCCTTGAAAAGTACCGAACCTTCATCTGGAGCGGTAATTTGATTGATGATACGAATCAAGCTGGTTTTTCCAGCTCCATTGGGCCCCAACAATCCATACACAGAACCAGATTTCACTGTCAAACTGACGGAAGAAAGTGCTTTGTGTTTTCCATAAGATTTCGAAACGCCCTGAATTTTCAATATTTCAGACATGAAGCAAAGCTAAAATGAATCCCATTTTTGACACCACAAAAACTCATAAAAATCTCACAAAATCATCTGGTCAAATTTGCCTACAGAACCGCATGGTATGATTATATTTGTCGCTTACACTTAAAATGAAAATATATGAATATTGCGGTGGTGGGAACAGGCTATGTTGGCCTTGTCACAGGGACTTGTTTTGCTGAAACTGGAAATAAGGTCATTTGCGTAGACATCAACGAGGAGAAAGTGAATGCCATGAAGGCAGGAAAGATTCCTATTTATGAGCCGCATTTGGATGTTTTGTTTGAACGAAATATCAGAGAAGGACGACTGAAGTTTACCACCAATTTGCAAGAAGCCATTGAGCAAGCTCAAATTATCTTTTTGGCTTTGCCCACTCCTCCAGGTGAAGATGGGAGCGCTGATTTGAGTTACGTTTTGAAAGTAGCAGACGATTTGGGATGGATCATCAAAGATTATAAAGTCATTGTCGACAAGTCAACCGTTCCAGTGGGTACTGCTGAGAAAGTAAGAGAAGCAGTAGCGCGCAAAGCGCAAGTCCCCTTTGACATTGTCAGCAACCCGGAATTCTTGCGAGAAGGATTCGCAGTGGATGATTTCATGAAACCGGATCGTGTTGTCGTTGGAACATCCAGTGACCGCGCCAAAAAGGTCATGGAAGAGTTGTACAAACCCTTTATTCGTCAAGGCAATCCATTAATTTTTATGGATGAGCGCAGCGCGGAATTAACCAAATATGCGGCCAACGCATTCTTGGCTACAAAAATTTCCTTCATGAACGAAATCGCCAACTTTTGCGAGAAAGTTGGAGCTGATGTGGATATGGTTCGTTTGGGCATTGGCACGGATGAGCGCATTGGCAAACGCTTTTTGTTTCCTGGAATCGGTTATGGTGGATCATGTTTTCCAAAAGATGTTCAAGCCTTGGCCAAGAGCGGCGTGGAGAATGGATATGAGTTTAGAATTCTGAAAAGTGTCATGAAAGTCAACGACCGTCAAAAGACGACCTTGCTTTCTCCCATCATGGAACACTTTGGACAGCAATTGACCAAAAAGAAAATTGCCATCTGGGGATTGGCCTTTAAGCCTGATACAGATGACATCCGTGAAGCTCCCGCATTGTATATGATCGAGCATTTATTGGAGGCAGGTGCCGATATCATTGCCTACGATCCAGAGGCCATGGAAAATGTAGAGAAGCAAAAAAATTACCCCATTCAATATTCGCAAGATCAGTACTCCCTGTTGGAAGATGCTGATGCATTATTGATCTGCACTGAATGGGGCATGTTCCGCAATCCCGACTTTGAATTGATGAAAAAATCAATGAAAACACCCGTCATCTTTGACGGCCGAAATCTATATGAGGTGGGCAAAATGAAAGAGACAGGGTGGAATTATTACAGCATCGGAAGACAAGCAATTACCCAATAAAATGGCAAGAGTACTGATTACCGGAGCTGCCGGATTTTTGGGTTCACACCTTTGTGACCGTTTTATCAAAGAAGGATTTGATGTGGTGGGGATGGACAACCTGATCACTGGTGACCTCAAAAATATTGAGCACCTTTTCCCCTTGCCCCAATTTGAATTTTACAACCATGATGTTTCCAAATACATCCATGTACCCGGAAAGTTGGATTACATCCTGCATTTTGCCTCTCCCGCCTCTCCCATTGATTATTTAAAAATCCCAATACAGACTTTGAAAGTTGGTTCTTTGGGAACGCACAATTGCTTGGGATTGGCCAAGGAAAAAAAGGCACGAATCATTGTCGCCAGTACAAGTGAGGTATACGGGGATCCCCACGTGCATCCGCAAGTAGAAAGTTACTGGGGAAATGTAAATCCAGTAGGACCGCGCGGGGTTTATGATGAGGCCAAGCGTTTTCAAGAAGCCATTACCATGGCCTACCATACTTTTCATGGATTGGAAACCAGAATTGTTCGCATATTCAATACTTACGGCCCTAGAATGCGACTCAATGATGGACGTGTTTTGCCAGCCTTTATTGGCCAGGCATTGCGCGGTGAAGATTTGACCATTTTTGGCGATGGATCACAAACGCGTAGTTTCTGCTATGTGGATGATTTGGTGGAGGGCATCTATCGATTGCTCATGAGTGATTACGCTCAGCCTGTAAACATTGGGAATCCGGATGAAATCACCATCAAGGACTTTGCTGAGGAGATCATCAAGTTGACCCAAACCAATCAGAAAGTCATTTACAAAGAATTGCCCACAGACGATCCCAAACAGCGCAGACCAGACATTACGCTGGCCCAGGAAATATTGGGATGGGAACCCAAAGTGCACCGCAGTGAAGGATTGAAAATCACGTATGACTATTTCAAAACACTTTCATTGGATGATTTGAACAAGATTGAGCATAAAAACTTTGAACTTTACAACAAAAAATAATGGGATATTACGCACATGAAACAGCTGTAATTGATCAGGGATGCGTGATCGGAGAAGGCACCAAAATATGGCACTTCTCCCACATCATGCCCAATTGTAAGATAGGAGATCGTTGTAATATTGGACAAAATGTTGTCATCAGTCCTGATGTCATTTTGGGAAACAATGTGAAAGTACAAAACAACGTAAGTCTATACACTGGAGTAATCTGTGAGGACGATGTTTTTTTGGGTCCTTCATGTGTTTTCACCAATGTCATCAACCCCCGCAGTGCGGTTGTCCGAAAAGATGAGTACCGACAGTCCATCATACGAAAGGGCGTTTCCATTGGAGCCAATGCAACAATAGTGTGCGGATATGAAATCGGTGAGTATGCCTTTATTGGCGCCGGCGCGGTGATTACCAAGCCAGTTAAAGCTTTTGCCCTCATGGTGGGCAACCCAGCAAGACACAAAGGATGGATGTCCAAAGCTGGACACAAATTAACTTTTGATCAAGATGGCATAGCCATGTGTCCTGAGACCCAAGAAAAATACAAATTAGAAAACGAAACTGTAACCTGCTTAAGATAATACCATGATTTACCAAGATTTAATTGAAAAGAAAAAGAGCCTTTGTGTAGTTGGATTAGGCTATGTTGGACTTCCCATTGCATTGGAGTTTGCAAAGAATTTGAAAGTGGTTGGTTTTGATATCAACCCCGAACGTGTCAATATGATGCAGAACAGCATTGACCCGTCCAATGAATTACCAAGCAGCGCATTTGAAGGATGCGACATTACATTCACCCACAAGGTAGAAGATTTGGCTGAAGTAGGATTCTTCATTGTGGCTGTGCCAACACCCATCAACAACATGAACCTTCCTGACTTGGGTCCTGTTATCAGCGCATCAAGAACGGTGGGTAAAGTGTTGAAAAAAGGAGACTATGTTGTATATGAAAGCACTGTTTATCCCGGATGCACAGAGGATGATTGCGTTCCCGTTCTTGAGGAAATCAGCGGACTAAAAATGGGTGTTGATTTTAAAGTAGGATACTCACCAGAACGAATCAATCCCGGTGATAAAGTCAATACACTTAGAAGCATCATCAAGATCGTTGCAGGTTGTGATGAAGAAAGTTTAAATGAAATCGATAAAGTTTATTCCGTGGTTATTGATGCTGGCTTGCACAGAGCGGCAAGCATCAAGGTAGCTGAAGCAGCCAAAATCATTGAGAATACACAACGAGATGTAAACATTGCTTTGATCAATGAATTGTCCTTGATATTTAATAAAATGGGACTGAACACCTATGATGTTCTCGAGGCTGCAGGAACCAAATGGAATTTCTTAAAATTCCAACCAGGTCTGGTAGGCGGACATTGTATTGGTGTTGACCCCTATTATCTGGTTTACAAAGCCAAGAAAATGGGTTATTTCTCCAAAGTAATTTCTTCTGCGCGTTATGTGAATGATTCGATGGGTGCTTATGTGGGTAAGCAGACGGTGAAGAAAATCATGGAGATGGGGAAAAACGCCCTAGAATCCAAGGTGCTGGTCATGGGAGCTACATTCAAAGAAAATGTAAGTGACATCCGCAATTCCAAGGTGATTGATATTATTCGTGAGTTGGAAAGTTTCTCTGTTCAGGTGGACATCGTGGATCCTCATGCTGACAGTGCTGAATTGCAACATGAATATGGTTGTTCTTTGGTACCACAACCGGCTCTCAATACATATGAAGCCATCATCATTGCGGTTGCACACAATGAATACTTGAATATGGATGAACAATATTTGACATCTTTGCTTAAAGATGGTCAAGGAGTATTGGTGGATATCAAAGGTACTTACCGATCTAAAATCAAACAGTTAAATTACTGGAGTTTATAAAATGCAAGTTACAACTTGCAAAAAAGATTGATTATGAAATACAACTTCATTGCCCTGATCATCCTTTGCGTGCAGGGCATTGTTGTCTTAGCGCAACCCGTAAATCCGTTTTATTCGATTGAGCAAGACTTGAATCCATTGGACATCATTGCCGACAAGCGCACACCGCAATTGCCTCTGGCCAACCAAGGGGTTCAAATCATATCTGCCAAGGACATCCAAAAACTGCCTGTCCGAAATGTTTCCGAAGCCCTGCTTTTTGTCAGTGGCGTGGACGTCCGAAGCCGCAATACTTTCGCACAAAGTGACATCAGTTTGATGGGTTCTTCTTATGATCAAATACTCATCTTGATTGATGGAATCCCCATGCGCGACCCACAAACGGGTCACCACCAGATGAATCTTCCCATTGATTTGAATCAAGTAGAGCGCATTGAAGTTTTCAAAGGCTCCGCTGCTCGCATGTTTGGTGCCGGCGCGTTAGCGGGAGCCATCAACATCGTCACCAAAGCACCCGGCAGTCAAAAGCTGAATGTACTCTCCTACTGGGGAACCAATGGTGAGAAAGACACCGCAACCGGTGAGGCTTATACCCAAAATGTCCAACAAATAGCACTGGGAATTAGGAAAGAAAAATCAGGTCACACCATCCAATTAAGACGTTTGTTCACCAACGGATACCAATACAACTCAGGTGTTGAACAACAGAACGTTTTCACCAATAGTCAATTTGTATTTAAAAACAACCGAAAAATTCAATGGATCAATGGTCTATTCAACAACAGTTTCGGTGCCAAGGACTTTTATGCATCTCCTTACGACACCGATGCTTTTGAACAAGTGAAAACCATGTTCACCGGAATCAACGCTGACTTAACATGGAAAAGATGGCGAGTTGTCCCAAGGCTTTACCACCGATACAATGAAGACCATTACGTCTTTATCAAATCCAAACCGGAGGTTTACCAAAACTTTCATTTCGGATCAACCTCAGGAGCTGAGTTGCATTTGTCTAAGGCAAACAAATGGGGATTGGTAGCACTTGGTGGTGAGACCAGAATGGATTGGCTGCGCAGCAACAATTTGGGAAAACACCAACGTCAATTTTACAGTGGTTATATAGAACAACGTTTCAATCCTTGGAGCAACCTTAATGTGATTATCGGGAGCAATTTCCAATACACCTTATTGAGTGATGAAGCTCAAAAAAATAATCAAGGATGGAAAGCTTATCCAGCGGTGGACATTGCCTACAAAACAGATTATGGCCAAGTGTATGTGCACACAGGCAAAGGTTCCCGATTACCCACTTATACCGATTGGTATTACAAGGATTCACGCAATCAAGGAAACCCTTTATTGGTAGCGGAAGATGGATTTATAGCAGAAACAGGTTTTTTGTATAAGAGTGTTGAATGGAATATTCAAGGTTGCTATTATTACAGAAAAGTCAACAATCAAATTGATTACATCCTAACCACAATGCCGGATCTCGCTCAAAAATGGACGCCATTGAACGTCGGGATTTCTACATTTACAGGATTTGACTTTGTTGCGCAATGGAACAACAAACCAACAACCGATCAATGGTTTTACTTTCTAAACGCCGGCGTCAAGGCAACCCTTTTGAGCTCCATGATGGATACACAGGATCTTCCATCACGATATGCTGCGGAGCATTTGACGCAGCAATTCATCGGTCAGTTGGCTGTAGGACAAAAAGGTAAAATTCAACATCAATTGATGGCGCGTCACTTCCAGCGCATGGGACAATCGACATACACGACCATTCTTGATTGGAGGTCTCAATTGAATTTGGATAAGGTCAATGTGTTTTTTGATATCAATAACCTCAATAATCAACAATACATCCTCTCCGGCTTTGTTCAAATGCCAAGAAGATGGTTCAATGTGGGTGTTCAATTTCAAATGTAAAAGATGGCAAGAAGAATTTTAATCACTGGTGGTGCTGGTTTCATTGGATCGCATGTCGTTAGAAGAATGGTGAACAATCACCCCAATGACACCATTTATAATTTGGATGCATTGACCTATGCAGGGAATTTAATGTCTCTTCAAGATGTTCAAAAAGCGCCCAATTACAATTTCATCAAAGGAGACATTTGTGATGAGGCGTTTGTATTAAAAACAGTCCTCGAAAACAATATTACCCACATCATACACTTGGCTGCAGAGAGCCATGTAGACCGATCCATTCATGATCCATTGGCATTTGTCAAAACCAATGTTGTAGGTACAGCTAACATGCTCAATGCAGCGCGCGTTGCATGGAAAGACAACATGGAAGGAAAATTGTTTTACCACGTCTCAACAGATGAGGTATTTGGCGCCTTGGGTGAGGAAGGCAAATTTTCAGAAACAACACCTTACGACCCGCACAGTCCCTACTCTGCATCCAAAGCCTCCAGCGATCATATGGTCAGAGCCTATCATGACACCTACGGCATGCCGATTGTCATCAGCAATTGCTCCAACAACTATGGGACACATCAATTTCCTGAGAAATTAATCCCACTGGTCATCAATAATATCCTTCATAAAAAACCCTTACCCATATACGGAAAGGGAGACAACATCCGCGATTGGTTATGGGTAGAAGATCATGCCCGTGCCATTGAAATCATTTTGGAAAAAGGCCAACACGGACACACCTATTGCGTGGGTGGAAACAATGAATGGAAGAACATTGATTTGGTCAAGTTGATTTGTAAGACAACAGACGAATTGCTGGAACGACCAGAGGGAGACGCGGAGCAATTGATCACCCATGTCACCGATCGCCTAGGACACGATCACCGCTATGCCATAGACGCGACCAAATTAGAAACCGAATTAGACTGGCATCCTACGCAAGACTTTCCAAAAGCACTCAAAGAAACCATTCAGTGGTATTTGCAAAATCAAAATTGGGTAGAGGCTGTTACTTCTGGAGAATACCTTACATTTTACAAATTAAACTACGGTAGTTAAACCTTACAAACCATCTAAAATACCCGTTAGCTATTCATCCCCAATGGCTGGCGGAATTTCAGAATGAAAAGGAAAATGAATACTCTTTTGTCTCCTCATCCCTTCATCCCTTTATACCACCCCGTCCAGACAGCGCTAGCGCTCGTCCGGACACCCCTCCTATCCACTTCGTGGCAGGAGGGGAAATATCGGCCATTGCAATACGCTCCTACTGAATGACTAATCTCATCCGCTCCTCTCCAACCAACACCACATAAATCCCACTCGCCAAATCACCAAATTTGATTTCAATAGGATTGCTATTCACCACCACGTTGGTCTTAAATACAACCTTACCCGTAATGTCCATCATCACCAATTCCTGAGCGGAGGTCGATTCCGTTGTGTTTGGTTCCTGGGCGAATATCCATTCGCCCCTACGAGAGCCTTTGTATTGTAGGACAAAACTTCCTGTTGCTGTTGGGTTGGGATAAATCGAATAACTCGCATTCATCTCCCCTCCTGCGCGAAGCGATAGGAGGGGTGTCCGGACGAGCGCTTGCGCTGTCTGGACGGGGTGGTTTTCAAGGATCATTCCCGCATTGCCAATTCTCAAACACTGCACCGTTCCCCAATTTCCGACAGTGCCGCTGGTATGAACCGGTCTCACTCTCACATTGTAGGTGTTGCCTGCAGCGATGCCCGGAATATTGCTCAAGAAGAAAGCACTGGCGTAGGCGCCACCTTGAACGACTTGCGCTGTCCCTGCTGTGGGCAACACTTGCGTGAATTCCCAATCATAGCGCATCGCACCGCAGACCGTTCTGTCTGGCGCGATGGTGCTGTTGATGGATTTACTGATGGGGCAACGATCAGAGTTGCGCAAAGCGATGGTGGGCTGGGCATTGAGTATCGTGGTGCAGGTTGATGTGGCCTGCGCATACAAGTTCTCAAAATTTCCTGCTGCATCAAAGAGCGAATAAAACACGGGGACACGCATCGTGTAGACAATGGGGCTCGTTCCTTGGTTCGGAGGCAACAAGGTTCCCAAACGTGCCACCACGGTGTTGGATGTTGGCGTGGTATACGTCCATGGCGTGATGTTTTGGTTCACCCCATTTTGTGTAGCTGACAATACTTCGAAAGTGTAAGCCACTGCATTGGCTCTGTATTGCGCCTTGAAGCTGTTGCAGACGCTGGTGTAGATTCCTGTATTGTTGCTGTAGTAATGATCACATGTTGATGAGGTCAAATGACTGAAACAAATCTTGGCGCTGGTATTCATGGGGCCGCTGATGTTGTGCACCGCGACGTAGTAAATTTGGCCGACGGTCAATTGGTCGGTCAACAACGTTTGATTTCCTGTTGTGGCTTCATGCTCGGTTTCTAATAGGGTAAGGCAACCTCCGGCAGAAACGGCAAACAGACGGATGTCGTTGTCACCGGTGGCTGCAGAGAGACCGGCGCGGAAAGTATTGTATTGCGCGGTAAAGCTGTACCAAAGGTCGTTGCCATTTCCTTCAATGGCCGGTGAGTTGACGCCATTGTTCAGGTTTGCTGAACGAATGTTGTTTCCTACACAAACAGGATAGATGGAAGTGGTGAAGGCAACCGCGTTGACGGAGGTTGGAGCCAATCCTTCATCGATTTGGTTGTTGCAGTTGTTGTCCAAGCCGTCACAGATTTCGGGTTGTGGTAAAATACAACTGTTGTCATCAGTGTTGGCCAAGGGATCGAAGTTACAAGCGCCAGGATCGGTACAACCCAAGATGGCGCAGTTCTCGTCTACCTGGCCATCGCAATTGTCATCCATTTGATTGTCGCAGATTTCTTCAGTGCCAGGATTGGCCTGTGCATCGTCGTCATTGCAATCGTTGGCATTGGATACATATCCAGGCGGAGCTAAACAAGGTGAAGAAATAGTAGTGCTTTGACTTCCTAGGTTAATACCTGTATTATATGCATATTCAAGCATCAATAATGTCGCAGATAAGTCCTCTGACTGGTACCAAAATTCAACTGTCATATTATTGACAGGAATAGTTTGGGTCCATCTCACGTAGTCATCAATGCCGTCAAAATATTGAGCGTTCCCGAACTTCCCAGATTGTAAACCCACATTTCCATATCCAACAGCATTGCTACCTACTCCATTGATGATCGAATTTGAATTCTGTGACTCAAAATGAAACAGTCCTATCGTATTAGCGTCAGCAACATATGGCTGATTGGAATTGTATGAACCAATAATTTCAGCTTGTGATCTAACAACATTTGACACTCTGAGTTCATCAATTTTTCCAAGGAGATTTGGTACCGGGCTACAATTGACACAACCTTGCGTTGCTCCCAAAAGTATGCTGTTCCATATGTAAGGTACATTTTCGAAATTGGCCGTTACCTTTAATATGCCATCAACGTAATATTTGCCTTGACTACCATTTTTGGTAAGCGCAATATGATGCCAAGCATTGCTATTCTGAATCGCAGAAGTGCTTCCAGGAAGGTAAAAAACAAATGAATTCTGTACATTCAATGAACCGCTTCCGGCAGTAACAGGTTGTAATAAATCACCATAACCATCTCCATCGTTATCCAAGTAATAGGTATTGATGATTCCTTCATCGATATCGCCATCACAGTTATCATCCAAACTATTGCAAATTTCAGGTTGTGGTAAAACACAACTATTGTCATCAGTATTGGCCAAAGGATCAAAGTTACAAGCGCTTGGTTCGGTACAACCGAGGAGGGTACAGTTCTCATCCACTTGCCCATCGCAGTTGTCATCACGGTTGTTGTCGCAGATTTCTTCAGCACCAGGATTTGCCTGTGCATCGTCATCATTGCAATCGGAATTATCCGTAACAAAACCGTCCAGTTGGTTGCAATCTTGTACAACATTGTTTGGGTCTCCAAAACCGTCTCCGTCTGCATCGGCATACCAATCGAGCAATGGATTCACCGTGATGGTGATGCTATCGGTGCAGGTTTGGGTTGCGGTGGTGACGGTGGCAGTGTAAGTTGTTGTTTCAGTTGGGGAGACGCTGATGGTTGGGGTTGTAGCGCCGGTGGACCAACCAAACTGATCGGAGCTACTATTCAGTAGTACTTCTGTTTCAACTACTCCGCGTAAATAATACCCCTCTTGTACATCATTCCATTTCCCTATTCCATGCGCTGAATTTATCACGGCACAATTCTCGTTTCCACCTCCCGCAAAATGATTGGGCTCGCCACCTCCCCAGTTTGTGTATGTCACAGCCGATGAATTTGACCATTCCCAGCCTCCGCTTGGTTCGCTGTAAAAAGGAGAATTCAAATTTTGATACAACCCAAACCACAACATTTCTCCATTAGTAAAATCTGCAATAGCACTATTTTCTTCCACGGTCGTGATTGTTGCCAAATAAACTTGATCACTATTAATTGATTCAACCCAATTTCTCAATGCATTCCATCCACTAAAAAAATTCTGCGTTACATAGTAATAATGTCCTGAATATTCACCAACTAAAACCAATTCTGATATTTGCGGCAGATATGAATCAGTCAAATCAATCCCATTTTGACTGTATTCCAAATTCAAGATTTGAGTTTCACCTGAACAAGTTGAATCAGAAATTGCTGCAATCTCACAAGTCAACAATGGCTCCACCGACAAAGTCAAAGTCACTGTGGAATCACAACCTGTTGCTGAACTAAACACCTCCGTGTACGTTCCTGCGGTGGTCAAAGTTTGTGCCCCCAAAGTATAGGTTTCTCCTTCGATGATGGTAGCGCTGATGGCATTGGTAACACCAGGTGTGACCGTGATGGTTACTTCGTCAGTGCAACTGTTGGTGCCGTCACTAAAAACACAGCTGTAAGTAGTGGTGGTGTCCGGCGATAGCGTCACTGATGCATTGGATACTCCTGTTGACCATGTATACTGGTTATCCGTCACCACACTTCCTCCCCCGCGATTCCACAACACAGCACTGGCGGAAGTTACACTCTCCCCTGCTATCGTTGCCGATCCTCCTATTCCTCCATACAAAACAAAATCAGTTCCGTTGTGCACGACACTGTTCCAATAATCATCTGATGACGAACCCGCGTTGACCGATGAATGAACTGTGAGGTTGTCATTGAATTCAACAAATGAAGCGTCCAATCCGCCGTTGGTCTGGCCACTGTAGGTGCCCACAACACCCCATTTGCCATTCCCTCGGGCTAGACCATAGAAATAGGTATCGCCTGTACTCGTTTCATGCCCCACCACCTGCAAGGGAACCCCTGCTGGCGAATATTGGGCTAAAAAACCTCTGTACGTTGCCGCTGATGGCAATTCCAATGTTTGTCCATTGGTAGAATAGAATACTGCCGCATTTCCTTTGTAATAGCCGCAAATCCATGGATTGCCATTGGCATCAATGGCTACATCACTGCCTTGTGTCAATGACCCGACACCATCTCCTACATTACCAAACGACTGTCCCCATTGGTAAACGCCATTGGTGTTCAATTTGATGATACAGCCCAAGCCGATTCCAGGATTGAAAATATTGGAGGCACTGCCATTGGCATCAATGTACTGAGCTGAGGTGCCGTTGCTCCATGAGCGGAAACTGGTGGTCATGTAAATATTGTCGTTGTCATCTAATGCAATGCTTGCCAAACCTGTATCGCGGTTGTAGATGCTTCCTTTCCACAAAATATTGCCATTGGCATCAAATTTTACAATCAAACCCGAACCATAATTGGAGCCAAAAGAACTAATGCCTGTACTACCATTGGGCCCAAAAATGGTGACCGCAAAGGAGGATGGGCAGCAACCGTTAAATCCACCCGTAACAATAGGATTGCCGCTGTTGTCCAGCGCAACACCATTGAAACCATCATTGGAAGTCCCACGGCAAGAAGCTCCCCAAACTACTGCTCCAGCCGAATTGAGTTTAACCAAAAAACCATCTTGGTGGTTTACGTTGTTGGTAGAAGTGTAGGGAGCGGTAAAACTACCAGATGTTCCATTGATGGTAAAAGTTTGGTTGTAACGACCTACCCAATAAACATTGCCCGCGGCATCTACCGCCATGGAATATGGATAATCTTGTTCACCCGATGAACCACCTTTTATGGCCCACTGAACAACCCCGCAACTGTTGTACTTCACCAAAAATGCATCCCGATTGCCAGAGCTGGTCAATGTTGTATTTCCAATTGTAATGGAACCGGTAAAGGTTCCAGTGGTGTAATAATTCCCTTGCTCATCATAAACCACTTTGTGCGCGCCTTGGGCATTGTTGCCACTGGATTTCACCGCAGGAGAGAAACAATTGGACTGATTGGATTGCCCCGGCGTGGCGCTCAGGGTAATGCTTTGTCCAGCACAAATGGTGGTGGGCACAGTCGCTATTTGTCCCAAATTACAACCCACCGATGTTGAGGTGGTGGTGTAAAGTTGTTGGATTTCGTTTTCTGCAAGTGATCGATTATAAATGGAAACATTATCAATTACTCCATTAAAAAAAGCAGCGTTACTGGAAAAAGTGGAACCGAAAAATGCAAAATTAGAGGGATTAACTATCGTATTCACAACAGAAACATTGACTAAATTTCCATTTATATAAGTAGATAGTGTATTCTGATTTCTTGTTAAGGTAAAAAAATACCAGTCGCTCGTATTTGCATTCACTCCGGAGCTTGAAAATCCAGTACATGAAACATGAGATAAAAATGTCGATCCTGAAAAAAAAGAAGTTGTTCCTATTCCGATAGAATAGCCATTACAATACTGGTTACCGAAATCATCCGCGCCTATATGAACTATAGTTCCGCCGGAAGGATTCCCAGATTTAACCCACCCCGAAATCGTTGAATTACCATTTCCAACAAAATTTGTGGAAAATGAAATACTATTATTTAGTTGTTTACTAAACGAATAAGCACTACTCGCATTCCCAAACCGATCCGCAGTCAACGTCGCGCCATTCACCGTTCCATTGTTTCCATTCCCACTCTCATCATGTGCATTCCCATTGAAAGGATACCAAGCCACCAAGCCGTCAGATGGAATCTGAGCATTAAGGGATGAGGGAATGAGGGAATGAAGGGATGAGGAGACAACAGATGGGGTGAGGTTGCTCAATAAAGTGATTAAAGTTGGGACAATAGCCAAGATCAAAGACAACGCAATTTTCTTTTTCATGTTAAGGATTTAGACGATAACAAATATAAGGTTTGTATATTCAATTTGCGCATAAACATAATATTAAATATTTCATTTCTTTTCGATCCGTAATAATCAGAAACAGAAAGAGAAAGAGAGCGAAACGTGGGGAAGGGAAATGACGCCTCCGGAGCTGGCAGAATTTCAGAATGAAAATGAGAAGGAGAATGGGAATGAATATTTCTTCAAATCCATTTATCCCCAACTAACAAAATTTCAGAATGAAAATGAGAATGAGAATGAATACTCTTTTGTCTCCTTATCCCTTCATCACCTTCTAACCACCCCGTCCAGACAGCGCTTGCGCTCGTCTGGACACCCCTCCTATCCACTTCGTGGCAGGAGGGGAAATGACGCCTCCGGAGCTGGCAGAATTTAAGTATGAAAATGAGAAGGAGAATGGGAATGAATATCTCTTTTGACTCCTCATCACTTTTATGCGCATAATTTATAGGTTGCCTATTTCAAGCAATCAACAGAGCTTTGCCAAATGAATAAAGAAGAAATAACCAACCGAATTTTCTTAATAAGGGGAAAAGAAGTCATGTTAGACAAGGACATTTCTGTCCTTTATGGAGTCACAACCAAAGTGCTCAATCAAGCGGTAAAGAGAAACATCAATCGTTTTCCCAATGAATTTATGTTCAAACTGACAACTCAAGAAACAATGTTTTCAAGGTCACAGATTGTGACCTTGAATTCCAAATATTCTCCCAAAAGAGGACAGAACATCAAATACGTCCCACATGCATTCACTGAAATGGGAATAGCCATGCTTTCAGCAGTTTTAAAATCAGAAATCGCAGTAAGGGTCAGTATTGAAATTATTCAGGCTTTTACGGAAATACGAAAAAAACATCAAAATATCCTCCAAATCACCGAAAGAATAGACCAACTTGAAAAGAAAATAACTATCCAAGAATTGAAAATCGATCAAATCCTTGACAGAGGCGAAACCACAGAAAAGGAAAGAATCGGCATCTTCTTCAACGACCAAATCTTCGATGCTTATGTCTTTAGTAGCGCGCTCATTGCATCGGCTAAAAAAACAGTTATACTAATTGACAACTACATTGACGAAACCACCTTGATGCAATTGTCAAAAAGAAATACAAACGTGAATTGCATCATTTACACTGAAAAAATCAACCCCCAATTGAAATTGGATTTGGCTAAACATAACAGCCAGTATCCATCAATTGAAATACGAATAATGAAAAACGTACATGATCGATTTTTGATTCTGGATAACCAGTCTCTCTATCACCTTGGAGCATCATTGAAGGATTTGGGTAAAAGATGGTTTGCCTTTTCAAAAATGGATGGACTTATGGAAGATGTCATGACTAGACTTCCTTAACTTTTCCATTCATCACCTTCTAACCACCCCGTCCAGACAGCGCTTGCGCTCGTCTGGACACCCCTCCTATCCACTCCGTGGCAGGAGGGGAAACGACGGCTCCGGAGCTGGCAGAATTTCAGAATGAAAATGAGAATGAAAATGAGAATGAATACTCTTTTATGTCCTTATCCCTTCATTTCCTCATCCCTTCATCCCTTTTTCCACCACAGAATGGCGACCAACAAGCAATACCTTTTGAGCCGAAAACTAAAAACGACATTGAACTTGCTGACGCGCCAAGAGCCGTGGTGTCTTTTGGAAGATGCCCAAGAATAGGAGATTCCTGTATAAAATTTTTACGATTTAGCAAGAATCAGAGAGAAATTCCCTCATTTTCCCGCTTTATCTCGGGATTCAAATAGAGCATCTTAATCCTTCTGTCTGATTCCAACCGTTTCTCCAAAAAAACTTCCTCCGCTGCTATTCCCGTGATCGAGGACAATTTCCGCTTCAATTCCCGCATCTTGATGTCCTTCCTCTTCTTCAATGTGTCAAAATTGGGATCACCGTGATCAAAGAAGCGGTTCAAGTCAGACGACTCAAAGCCCATTTCTCCCAATTCAAAAAAGTAAACCATCATCTGCTTCTCCAATTCTGTCAATGTCTCCACTTCCTTCACTTGGATAGGCTCCGGCTCTTCTCCCTTTTCCCTGCCTTTGTAACTCCATAAAAACCATGCGAGCAATACAAGGGTCATCATTATCAAAACAACAATGATCAAAATCCAATTGGGCGTTGGAACAGGAACAAACTGCTCCCGTACCAATGGCGCTCCCAAATAATCTTTCTTCTTCACCAATTCCACCAGAAAACTTCCTTCGTCATGTTTGCCTCTCGACAGCAACAACTGCTCACCATGCTCTACCAATTCAAACAAACTGGTAAACTTGTCAGAGGAAAAAACAGTGACCTGGTTCAAATCTCCTCCCACTTCTAAAATCTTGTTTCCCAACCGCGCCAATCGCCCATCATTCTTCCAAAACTTCAACACATGCTCATTCAATGGATTCCAAGTGACTGATACCGATCCAAGGTTTCTCCATTCCCATGTCTTGGTGTTCAACACCCGAACATCATTCAGTTCATAGTCGCCATTGCTCCCTTCAGACTTTCCTTTGAAAAAGTATTTTTCGTCTTTGACCTTAAAAGAAAAACCGCCCGAAAAATCAGGCGGAACAACCCCTCTGCATCTGCGCAGATACCAACCATGGGTATCCCAATCAAAATACGTAGTGATGTTGGTGGATTCAAAAAAACCATATCCACCTGTCATGAAAATGGTGTCGTTCTGGGTCCAAATCATACCAGAATGTTGATTCTTGTGACGAAAAGAATGATCGATGCGAACAATGGAATCTTCCTTTAATTCATACACCATTCCACATCCCGACACCACAAAAAAATCACCTTTTGACGTAGAGATGGGAATAAAATCAGCGCGCAATGTATTGTAGTCCATCGCTTGCTGGTAATGAATTATGCTCATTTTCCACGCGTCACCCAACCCCTTGGAAGAAAACAAGGTGTCATTATTGATGACTTGAAACATACTCTTGGACGGACTAAAAAAAACAATGGGCGTTTTTTTAAAGGTCAGGGTCTGTGCCTCACTCCTCAAGATAGCTCCAAAGAAAAACAGTATAAAACCAATCCAAAAAATGCGCATCCCGATAATTCTGGATTGCGAAGGTAAGCACTTGGTATTATTTTACAACAAACGGAATGACTAAATTATCTTCTTTGACAAAATAATAACCTGGTGTCAGGGTCTCGCAATGTAGCAGCACCCTATCAAAACCCTTATCCATCAACGGTTTCATAACCTCCCTACCACACACATCCACCACTATCAAATTATTAAAATTAACATTATGTTTTTTCATAATGAGTGTCAATACCCCATTTTCAACAGGATTGGGAAATAAGGTCCAATTCATCTCCGACTCTGATACATTGTTTACTTCTTGATACTCATCGTAGACAATAAAGTCATCCATGGCCGCCTCTACCAAAGACCCACCGCTCAAATTGACCGTTGGGCGTAAACTATCTGATGCAATAAAACGAATCTTCATTTGCGCAGTTGGCGTCAAGATGTCCTCTACCCGATAGGCTGCCATGCGCCAGCGGGCGTCAGAAGTCATGGTATTTTCCAAATAGGTCCAATTAGCTCCATTGTCATTGGACAGTTGTACTTGAAACCAATCGGCTCCTGGATTGGCCCCTCCGGGAGGACTATTGGTGTACCAGCGATTGTAGGCAATAATGGGATGGACGTAAGCCGTAAAATCCATCGTTGGAGATTGCAATGTTGTGTGACCGCCATCCACATCATTTACACCAATACCTTCATTGGGCAAGGCGTTACCCGTTACAAAACAGTATTCACCGCCGTCGGTGGTTTGTGTACCCGTTTGGACAATGGTTCCCGGCGCGGCATCCACAGTAAGGCTGCTGATGGGCTGGGCCAATTCCCAAATACCTGTGGTGGCATTGTCGCCAGGCAATCCTGTAGTCCAAGCACCCCAGGGCTCATTGTTGTCACAATCTTGGACAGCCACTGGGCTTACACCAATCAAGGATACGTATGGCAAGTTGGGATAAAAACTCAATTGCGCACCTGCTGGATCTGCCGCACCAATATTATTGTTGACATCTGTTACGGTCATGTAATACTTGACCACCGTGGCCAAAGGATGTGATCCAATGTTGGCGGTGTATTGTCCTCCCCCTTGATCCGTCATGGGCATTTCTTGCCAAAAAGAATTGTTCACTTGAAAATGCAATGCCACATCATTCACATAGTTGGTATAAGGGAAATTCAAATTCAACCCGGACTCGAATACAATGGTTGTATTCTCAGTCAAAAAAGGTTCGTTCAAATGCACCAAATCCGCGCTTGATATAAGTGAGATCCCGTGCATGTAAAAGCCTTGCACAATGGCATTTCCGTTGGGCGTTCCATTGGTGATATCTCCGTCGTCGTCGTCGGCCAAAAGCAAATCAATCAACACATCAGTATAGGCTTGCCCTTCATTTCCATCGGCAGCCATGGCTTGAAGGCCGGCGTAGGTCTCGACAAACAACGGAATGGTAATATTCCAATCGGAGCCCATCAACAAATGGGTATCCCACCATGCGCCCATCAAGATTTCTCCATCTTGGTGCACTTCGCCCACCAAGTCCATGGGATAAACTTTGGGGTCAATGTCATAGCGGCGAATGGGATCAAGATTGTCCACGTAGAATCCACTTCCCAGGATGGGATTATTACTCAACGAAATGGCCCAAAAATCGGCATAAGCCTCGCCAATGGCGCCATTCATAAAGAATCCTCCCATGGATTGATAATAATTGTCATTGATGCCATGGCCATACTCATGGTAGGCAACATCAGGAATATTGGAGGTCGCATTGCATCCATTGGCCAAATCATAAAAGTTGATGGAAGTTCCATCGTAAAAGGCATTGCAATCGCCTCCCGTAACATCAATGTTGGTGGGCAGTTGAAAGTCCATTCCTGTAAAATTGGGCATCCACAACTTCATGTGATCATGAATGTCTTGCACACTGCGGTAAGCCGTGCGTTCTTTGATATTGGAGTCGTTGTCAAAAGAGACAACGTTGCTACCCTCTTGCAAAGTAACGCTAAATGATGGAGTTGTGGTTCCAGAATAAACCCTGGCCCAAGGACCCTCAAGAGAAAAAGTCGCATTAAAAGGCCCCACTTGCGGGATGTTCACACTGCCATTGGCATCGGTATAATAGGATGAACCGTTGGCCACGATTTTCAAATTGGGCAAAATACCTTGAACGGGAGCGTCCCAAGGCGATGTCAGATAATAAGATGAACCAACATTCACATCCACGGCCAAAACGTCGCTGCATGCCTTGGTGCAAGGTTTTCCTGGAGCATGTGAATGGGCTACTTGGTTTTTCCGCATCCACACTTGGCCCGTGAGCGCGTCTACATAAGTCAAATAATGTTGGGGAATGCCTATGGCATTGTGTGCATGGATCATCACCTCATAGACCAATCGCAAGGTTTGTTCTTGTTGGGTATATACCGGCAACAATTTCATCATCTCAGAAGTCCAAGCAGTGTCCAACAATGTCGGTAATCCTTCCAAAGCCTTATCCAAGGCTAATTGACCATCAATGGCGGGAATTGTCACCACATCTTTTGTGGAGAACAAATCTGCTCCAAAAGAAACAATACCTTGTGTTACGCGCTCTGTCTTGAATTGAGAAAACAGCACCTCCAATCCGTTGTATTCTTGTACAAAACGATGAATGGTCTTTTTACCTGTTCTGATCAAAGGCATTTCATTCAGTTGGTATCCATTCCAACCAAATGTCTCCATCACCTCCTGCTGAAACTGCTCATCGGAAATGGGAATGGCCTTTCCCCAGGCTTTGTGAAGGTTTTGATTTTGCTCGTTAAAAACCACCGACCACCCCTCATGCGTTGCTGAAAATTGCTTCCAACTTTCTTGGTTGCGCAGGGCTTGTTGATTGTGGTGCTGAAGAGGAGCAACTTTGGTTAAACGAACCTCGAAAGGATCATGACTCATTTCCAGGTTGCTCTGCGCAAAGGCTGCAGTACCTATGAAAAATAAAAAGAGGGATAAAATTTTTTTCATCCCTCTAACATACCGTTTATTTTGGAAAACGTCAAAAATTTAACGATTTTCTTTCTCGGACTTTTCCTTTTTTTCTTCTTTGCTCGTTGTAAAATAAGAAAACAAACTTTGCATCACCTCTTCACGCGCTTCCAATTCTCGCTGCAATTTGGCGTTTTGTTCTGCCAACGCTTCATTGTCTCTTTTCAAAGCTTGCAACTCTTCTGGGGTTTGCTTTTTGTTTTCCATGTGGGTAAAGTTAATCAATTAATCTGTTTTTCGCTTCGCGATTTCATCCCGTATTTGACTGGCACGTTCATAGTCTTCTTCTTCCAAAGCTTCTTTTAACGCATCCTCCAATTCAGCAAGACTCAACTCTTGGGCATCCTCAGTTTCCATATCTGGCAAATTACCATATTGACCCAAAGCTTTTTCATCTTGGTGGGTGATGGCATTCTCTTTCAAAATAAATTCTTGACAGAAAATGGGACAATCAAATCGCAAGGCAATGGCTACGGCATCGCTGGTGCGTGAATCAATCTCCACTTGTCTGCTGTCCATGATGGCAATCAATTTGGCGTGAAAAACCCCTTCCTTGAAATTGTAAATTTCCACTTCCAATACTTCAATT
This sequence comes from Flavobacteriales bacterium, assembly GCA_947442505.1. Lineage (GTDB taxonomy): Bacteria > Bacteroidota > Bacteroidia > Flavobacteriales_D > Sanyastnellaceae > CAMCTV01. The sequence goes on from CANEVR010000005.1 coordinate 71,241, forward strand.
CCGAAAGATGTCGCCAGTGTTTTGATGAGATCATGGGTAAGTGGACGCAGCGGTTCAATGCGTTCCATGGCAATGGCGATGGCCTGTGCTTCACCACCACCGATAATGATGGGCAAGCGCCAGATGCTTTCCATATCCATCAGCACCATTTGGTACGCACCTGATGTGGTCCCGCTGGGGCTGATGTCAGCAACGTGCAATTGAATTCTTTTTGCCACCGTTTATTTGTTAGCGTTAAACGTTTTGGCAGCTGCAATGATTTGAGGCAACACTTCAAACGCATCACCTACAATCCCGTAATCAGCGGCTTTGAAGAAAGGTGCTTCTGCATCTTTGTTAATGACCACAATGACCTTACTTCCATTCACACCGGCCAAATGTTGAATCGCACCACTGATTCCTACTGCAATGTACAAGTTGGGACGAATGGCAATTCCTGTCTGTCCCACGTGCTCATGATGAGGTCTCCAACCGATATCTGAAACAGGACGAGAACAAGCGGTTGCTGCTCCCAATTCCTTAGCCAACTCCTCAATGGGACTCCAATGCTCTGGACCTTTCATACCACGACCACCACTTACCACAATATCAGCTTCAGGCAATGGGATACCCGCATCACCATGATTTCCTTTTACTTCTATCAATTTCACTTGATCATTTCCTCCTGCACTCTCCGCGCTCATTGTGCATGCGCCTCCTATCTTCTTCACCCCAAACGAATTGGGTAAAACAGTCAAAACGACGTTGTTGTTTTTTGAGGCAACTTCAGCAATGGCCTTACCTGAAAAAACGTTGCGTTTTACGACAACGCCATTTCCATTGGCAGAAGCCATTTGTGTGGCTCCTGATATCAATGAAGCTCCGCTTCTGATGGCAATGCGAGGAGCAATTTCTTTGCCTGCATTGTCATGGCTGCAAACCAACAATTGGATGTTGTGCTGCTCCATCAACGACTGGATTTTATCCGTGATGGATTGGCTGCTGTGCTGACCTGTGACGTTGATGGCATTCAATATACCTACTTCACCCAATCCGGCATCACCTTGCACTTCACCAAAAATAACAGCTGTGATTTCCGCGCTGTTTCCTGCATGCATGGCCACGGCGTAGGAAGCTGCTTCCAAACCTGCCTTTGTGGCCTTACCGTTGTGATTCTCTACAAATACTAATGTTTTCATATCATTCAGCAATTAGATGACTTTGGCTTCTTCGTGTAACAATTGGATCAAGCTAGCCGCTTGATCAGCAGGAATCATTTTACATCCGCTTTTTGCAGGTGGCATTTCAAATTGCTGAACAGCAGTAGCCGCTGATGCTCCACAAGATGCTACAATTGCCAAAGGCTTGGTTCTGGCCGCCATAATTCCACGCATATTGGGAATGCGCTGTTCTGCCATTCCTTTGGCTGCAGAAACTACCATGGGCAAAGAAGATTCAAACACTTCAATACCTGTGGCTATCTCTCTTTCTAGAACAACTTTGTTGTCTTTTAATTCCAATTTAGAAGCGCCAAAAACATAGGGTAAATTCAACATCTCCGCCATCATCCCTGGAACAATTCCTCCATTGTATTGGATGGTCTCTTTCCCGCACAATATCAAATCAAAAGCATTGCTCTTGGCATATTCTGCCAATTCCTTTGCAACGGCAAATGCATCACTTTCAGGGGCATCTATTCTCACTCCTTCATCGGCGCCAATGGCCAATGCTTTGCGAATAATGGGCTCATAATCTGCACCGCCCACAGAAGCAACAACTACGGTGCCTCCAAGCGTTTCTTTTAATTCTAAGGCTCTTACCAACGCATACCATTCATCATACGGATTGATGATAAATGTGACGCCATTTTCGTCATAGGTGGTTGGATTTGAAAATGCGATTTTCGCAGTGGTATCAGGAACTTTGCTGATACAAACGAGGATCTTCATCAGTCTTTATTTTGTGGGAACAAAGGTAGTCATGGAAAACAAAAAAGCCATCGAATCGATGGCTTTTTTCAATGATATTTTTTTAAGATTATTCAGCAGCTGAATCGTCCTTCTTTTTACGAGGAGCGCGTTTTGCTTTTGGCTTTTCTTCAGTTTCGCCTTCAGCACCTTCTGCAGCAGAAGCTTCCACTGAACCCTCATCTTCTTTCTTCTTAGCACCACCACGACGTGTACGCTTTTTAGCAGCAGCCATATCCGCTTCTTTGCCGTAGATTTCGTTGAAATCAACCAACTCAATCATAGCCATTTCAGCGTTGTCACCTTGACGGAATCCCAAACGGATGATGCGTGTGTAACCTCCTGGACGATCTGCGATCTTTGGAGATACCTCACGGAACAATTCCGTTACTGCCTCTTTGTTTTTCAAATAACTGAAAACAATACGGCGAGAGTGGGTGCTGTCCGTTTTTGATTTGGTCAACAAAGGTTCAACATACTTCTTCAAAGCTTTAGCCTTGGCTACAGTGGTATTGATACGCTTGTGCTCGATCAAAGAGTTAGCCATGTTCATTAACAAAGCTTCGCGGTGCTCTGCCTTTCTTCCTAAATGATTTACTGTTTTTCCGTGTCTCATTTCTTTACGCTATTTTGATCGATTAATCGCGATCCAATTTGTATTTTGATACGTTCATTCCGAACTGTAATCCTTTGTTCTCCACCAACTCTTCCAACTCGGTCAAGGACTTCTTACCGAAGTTTCTAAACTTCAACAAGTCGTTTTTATTGAATGAAACCAAGTCTCCCAAAGTATCGATATCAGCTGCTTTCAAGCAATTCAAAGCACGTACGCTCAAATCCATGTCA
>CANEVR010000006.1 GCA_947442505.1 Flavobacteriales bacterium
AACTGCGGTTCTTCTCGGTTTACAATGGGGAGATGAAGGAAAAGGGAAAATAGTAGATGTACTCACCCCTCAATACGATATCATAGCCAGATTTCAAGGTGGACCCAATGCGGGACACACCCTTATTTTTGACGGAAAAAAACACGTCTTGCACACCATACCCTCAGGTATTTTTCACGGCAATGTCATCAATGTCATTGGAAATGGAGTTGTGATTGACCCCATAATCTTTCAGAAAGAAATAGAAAAACTTCAGGACAATGGAGTTCCTTTTCATGAGCGCCTTTTGGTCTCAAAAAAAGCCCATCTCATCTTGCCCACCCACCGCATACTGGATGCAGCATCAGAGGCAGCCAAAGGAGCTGCTAAGATTGGGTCAACGCTCAAAGGAATAGGTCCCACCTACATGGACAAAACAGGGCGCAACGGTTTGCGTGTTGGTGATATATTAGAGGAAAATTTTGTTCAGAAATACAACGAACTCAAAGAAAAACATCTCAAAATCCTCAGTCAATACACTTTTGAGTATGAATTGACCGAGATGGAAAACCAATGGATGCAGAGCATTGACTTCTTAAAGACAATGACCATCATTGACAGTGAGCACTATATCAATGACGCACTAAACAAAGGACAAAAGGTGCTGGCCGAAGGTGCGCAAGGATCTCTTTTGGACATTGATTTTGGGTCTTATCCATTTGTAACATCAAGCAACACCGTCACAGCGGGCGCCTGCACTGGATTGGGTATCGCTCCCAATAAAATTGGAGATGTGTTTGGTATATTCAAAGCCTATTGTACACGTGTGGGCTCAGGTCCATTTCCTACTGAACTTCATGATGAAGTAGGAGAGCGCATGAGAAAAGAGGGACATGAATTTGGATCAACCACCGGCCGACCCAGAAGATGCGGATGGTTGGACATCCCTGCTTTAAAATATGCTTGTATGATCAATGGCGTGACTGAATTGTTCATGATGAAGGCAGATGTACTCAGCATATTTGATGAGATCCAAATTTGCACGCATTACCGTTGGAAAAATGAAGTAATTGATTATTTGCCTTATAATGCAACAGAAAATTTAGAACCTGTTTACACTTCGGTAAAAGGTTGGAGCAAAGATTTGACACAAATCAATCACCCAGATCAATTCCCGGTTGAATTAAAAGACTACATTAAATTTATTTCAGACGCCGTAGGAATTCCCATCACCATTGTATCCGTTGGACCAGATAGGACGCAAACCATTTCTATGCGATGATCAAGAAAATCCTGTGCAGTTGTATGATTGTGCTGTTACAATCCATGATTGTGGGGCTAAATGCACAGGATAAGATTCAATTGATTTACTCTGACAACATCTTTTACTCCAAGAAACTGGTTGATGCACAGCGTGTCATTGGCAATGTGCATTTTGAAAGACAAGGTACGCATCTGTATTGCGATAGCGCCTATTGGTTTGAAAACAGAGACTTTGAGGCCTTTGGAAAAATAAAAATTGTCAAACCTGCGGACTACACTTTAACGGGTAAATCTCTCAGATATACCAATGAAACCAATACGGCACGGTTAGAAGGTGACGCCAAGTTGGTGGATAATCAAATGACCCTGACCGCACCGCTCATGGTTTACAACATGGAGACAAAAGATGCCTCCTATTTTTCTGGAGGAAAAATTGTATCCAATAACAAAGAAAACCTTCTGACCAGTCAAACTGGAAATTACAACACAGAGCTTAACAAATCCCATTTTGAGAAAAAGGTAAAGCTCATTCATGGAGCCTACACATTAACCACGGAAAAGCTGGACTATGACAACAATACAGAAACGGCTTACATCATTACTGATACAAAAATCAGTTCCGAAGATGAAAAACTGTATTGCAAGAAAGGATTCTACAGAAGCACAGATGATTATACTGAGTTGTACGAAAGACCAAAATCCATTCATGAAAGTCAGATCATCATCGCTGACACATTGATTGGACATGGCGATGAAGGATGGGGGAAATTCATGGGGAATGTTTACATCGCTGACAGCGTTGATGGTAAATGGATTACGGGAGGTTATGGTGAATTCCACGACCAAGAAAAAGTTCAATGGATCAGCCAGCACCCAATCTACCATGAGTTGCTTGAGAACGATACGCTTTTTGTTCAGTCAGATACTTTGTGGATGAAAAACGATTCCATCCAAGGGGATTTGGTCAAAGCGTTTCATCACGCTATCATTTACGCCCAGGATTTTCAAGCCAAATGCGACTCATTGGTTTTCCAAGCCTCTGATAGTACCATCCACTTCTTCCATGCACCTATACTTTGGAGCGATTCCCGACAGATTACTGGGGATAGCATGTACATGGTATTAAAATACAAATCACCCCACCGATTTCATGTCATGAAAAATAGCTTTATTGTTGGGCAAACTTTTGAAGGCGACACCACGTACTATGACCAAATCAATGGAAGAAATCTCGAAGCATTTTTTGTAGAAGGAAACTTGGTTCGCATTGATGTTAAAGGCAATGGAGAACTGATTTATTTTCCATTGGAAAAAGAGAGTGATACTGCACCTATTGGGCTGAATAAAGCGCAATGCAGCAATATCAGTGTATATGTAGACCAAAGGAAAATCAAGAGAATCAAACTCATCAATGAGCCTGATTCCTTTCTGATTCCCATGGAAAAAAGCAAAGAAGAACCCACCAAGCTTAAAACATTTGTCTGGTGGCCAGAACTTAGACCACAACGCATAGATTTTTAAATATGAGCAACACAAAAGACATCGTCTTTTCTTTGATTGAAAAAGAAAGAACAAGACAAACGAACGGTATTGAATTGATTGCTTCAGAGAACTACGTTTCTGACGCAGTACTGAGCGCTGCTGGTAGTATCCTCACCAATAAATACGCAGAGGGATTGCCCAACAAGCGCTATTATGGCGGATGCGAGGTAGTAGATGAAATAGAACAGCTTGCTATAGACCGTTTGAAACAACTGTTTGGCGCACAATGGGCCAATGTTCAACCCCACAGTGGAGCCAACGCCAATAGTGCCGTGATGTTGGCATTGCTAAAGCCAGGAGATAAAATCCTTGGTTTGGATTTGTCACAAGGTGGTCATTTGACCCACGGATCTCCAGTCAACTATTCCGGAAAATTGTACCAATCACACTTCTACGGTGTTGACCCTGACTCAGGAAGAGTGGATATGGAAACGGTTCGAAAAAAAGCCTTAGAAGTGCAGCCCAAGATGCTGATTGTTGGCGCATCTGCCTACAGCAGAGATTGGGATTACGCTGCGTTCAGAGCCATTGCTGACGAGGTAGGTGCCGTGCTACTTGCAGACATTTCTCATCCTGCTGGTCTCATTGCAAAGGGTCTTTTAAACAATCCGATGCCTCATTGTCATGTCGTTACTTCCACCACCCACAAAACACTCAGAGGTCCACGCGGTGGGATTATCATGACAGCACAAGATGGGCCAAATTCTGTTGGTATTAAAAACAACAAGGGTGAATTGAGATCGTTGAGCGGATTGCTGGACAGCGGTGTGTTTCCTGGCATGCAAGGCGGCCCGTTGGAACACGTTATAGCTGCCAAAGCCGTCGCATTTGGGGAAGCTTTAGAGGATTCATTCACAACTTACGGAAAACAAGTCAAAGCCAATGCGCAAGTACTTGCGCAATCCTTAGTTGAACTTGGATACAACATTGTAAGCGGAGGAACAGACAACCACTGTATGCTCATTGACTTGAGAAGCAAGAATGTCACCGGAAAAGAAGCGGATGCATTGTTGGGAAAAGTGCACATCACTGCCAACAAGAATATGGTTCCCGGTGATACTCAATCACCTATGGTTACTTCTGGTATTCGATTGGGAACACCTGCTATCACCACACGCGGATTGATTGAAGATGATATGAAAATCATCGCTGGATTAATCGATGAGGCCATTGTAATGAAAGACAACGAAACCGCGCAGAAAGAAGTTGCCAAAAAGGTCCATGCATTGATGTCAGATCGACCATTGTTTGTTTAATATGAACGAGCTCCGTGATCACCCCAACTTATACCTGAGGCAACACGGCAACAATCCCATTCATTGGAAAGAATGGGGTTCTGCACAATGGGCGAATGCCATTGAGGACAAAAAATTGGTTATTGTTAGCATTGGATATAGCGCATGCCACTGGTGTCATGTGATGGAAAAGGAATGCTTCGAAGACACTGAAGTTGCGCAATACACCAATGCGCATTTCATCAGCATTAAAGTGGATCGAGAAAGCCGCCCTGACATCGATCAAATGTACATGAATGCCTTGCACTTGATGGGGAAACCTGGTGGATGGCCGCTGAACTGCATCTGCTTCCCCGACGGCACACCCATATTTGGAGGTACTTATTTTCCAAAAAAGAAATGGCTCCAGGTATTGTCTGAATTGCATCATCTGTATCAAACCCGCAAGGAAACCTTGGATTCTTTTGCGGAAGAAATGAAACAAGCCTTAAACCAATTTTCGGCGCATCATTCAAGCCAGTCCACTCCTCAATTGGATCACGATAGCATTCAAGGATTCATTGCCGACCTAGATTTTGAATGGGGAGGCACATCCGGCTACCCTAAGTTTCCAATGCCGCCGCTCATCGAATCAATGTTGCAATATGGTTCTAACCAGCAACACAAAGCTTCACTTCGGTGGTGTCAAATCACTTTGGACAAAATAAAATTTGGAGGGATTCATGATTTGATTGATGGTGGTATTTCACGTTATAGCGTAGATCACCGATGGCATGTACCGCATTTTGAAAAAATGCTTTTTGACAACGCTCAACTGCTTTCCGTTTATGCCCAAGCTCACATGATATTTCCACAAAATGAGTATGATCAAGTTATGCTCGGAATTCATGAATGGCTGACAAATGAGATGAAACAAACATCAGGTTTGATGTCCAGCACCATGGATGCCGATAGTGAGGGAGAGGAGGGCAAATACTACGTTTTCAATAATGAAGAAATAAAAAACACTTTTGAATTAAAAGACAATACTTGGGAATCTGTTTTTGACTTTCTTCACCACAGTTGCTGGGAGGATGGGAAAATTGTACTAAGCGCCAAAGAATCATTTTCCTTGAAGGGTAAGGATTGGAAAAACATTCAGGCCTCACTTCAAAAAATTCGCGCAAATAAAGCAAAGCCGATTACCGATCACAAGGTGATTACCTCATGGAATGCGCAAACAGTCATTGCTTATTGTCAAGGCAGTGATGTCTTTGCTAATTGGATTAACCATGCTCAAGATCTATACTGCGCCATGGAGCAAAATCTAAAAATCAATGGGCAATGGATTCAAGGAAAAGAAGGAGAAAAGACAATCGCTCCATTGCTCTTTGATACGTTGGCTTGGTTGCAGAAGGCCTGTATTGAATTGTTCTTAAAAACAACAGATTGGAAATACATCCAAGAAGCAACTAATATTCACAATAGCGCCAAAAAATTTCAGCAAGCATCTTCCCTGTATGCATTAAACGCTGAAGAAAACTTGTTGGCTAAAATCATTGAAATACAAGACAATGTAATTCCATCCAGTAATGCAATATGGGCAGAGAATATGTATTGGCTGGGTATCATAACTGGGGACCTCAGCTACCATGATGAATGCACACGGATGATGCAATGCCTAGGACAAGATGCCAATCAGATGGGCTATTACGCACATTGGAATTTGGTTCTTCAATTGATTCAAGCCAATGCCGGGATTGTTGTTGCGAGTCAACCAGAATTGGATTGGCTGAAGAACAAAAAATGGCTGCACAAAACCGTTGTGATGCATAAAAATGTAGAAAATTCGTTTCTGCAAGGAAAATGGCATCCACAAACCCAATATTCTCTTTGTACATTAGCTTCATGCTATCCCCCCGTATTCCATTGCTCCGATATTGTTTAATGCTCATCCTGCTGGTATTGGGCGTCACAATAGGATGTGCACAAATGTTAAACAACAAAGAAGGCAAAGCATTTGACAATGCCTTTCTATTCAATCGTTCATTTATCTGGGAAAATAAAATTGCCTCTATTACGGCCATCAAACAGATCAAACTTCCAGGTCGACCAATCAATGAGACCGAATGGAAAGAAATCATGACGTTTAATTCCACCGGAATTTTGGAGCAAAAAATGCTCACCACACAGGGCACTTCTTTTCAGGATAGCAGCTCCATTTTATTTAATCGAAATGATATCGGGCAATTGTTCAGTATAGAACAAAATAAAAAAACTGAAACCACCATTACTGAGATGACTTACGATAGCAATGGCAAAATCACAAGAGAAGACATCAAGCAGATTCTTCATCTTCAAGGTGAAGGCAGCCGAGAGATATTGGTGGAAAGTACAACCTATGAATACAGTTTTCCCAAGCCCAATGTTGTCGTAAGAAACAACATCAACAATTACGGATTGGCTTATAGTTCATTTACTACCATTCGCAACGACCAAGGGTTTTTAATTCAAGAGCTGGAGAACTTCTTTGTAAGTCAACGTGAGATTACCACTCTGTATGAATACAATGAAAAAGGGTGGGTATCTAGAACAACCCAAACAGACAACAAATCAAACAAAACAGAAGAAACTACATTTACTTATGACAACAAAGGCAACGTGATTTTTGCCAAGCACAGCATTAACAATCAACTTGTTGAAGAATTTGAAGTGCTGTACAATCAAGCCTCCATGATCAAAGCTATCTTGCATCAAGACATTGCCAGTCAAGCCATCACGATACACAAATACGAATACCAATTCCGATGAAAAATATTTTCAAAATTCTTTTTCTGTTCGCACTAGTTGCTGCTGCTTCTCATTGCACCGCGCAAAAAAGACCGCCCAAACAGGACAACGTGGTAACCCCTGCTGATGGCGCGCAAAAAAGTGCCGAAAATAAAAACCGAAAGTGGGAAGAGTATGATACCAAGAAAAATCATCACCATGAAATTCAGGATAAGGCAACCAAAAAACGCATGAAAGAAAGCTTGAAAAAATCCAAAAATCACGGGTCGCCGAATCGTGTTCCATGGTACAGAAAACTTTTTTGGTAGTTAAACCCAATATCAAATTCACGCTCAAAGAACTGAAATGAAAATAAAAAACTTTTGTCTTCTTGCCGTTTTGTATTTGCAATCGGCATTGATTATCGGTCAGATGAATTGGGCTGAAAATGTTGCCCCCATTTTATTTGATCATTGCACCAAATGCCACCACCCAGGTGGTATAGGACCTTCCAGTTTTATGACATCGGATGAAGCTTCCAATAACGCAGCCTCTATTCTTGCAGCCATCTTAGATGGTTATATGCCACCATGGCCAGCCAATCCGGATTATCGGCACTTTATCAATGAAAACGTTCTAACAGAAACAGAAAAAAACACCATTGAAAATTGGGTAATGAATGGAGCACCCAGTGGCAATATTGCACTAGCTCCCACTCCGCCTATATATGACAATCAAACACAATTGGCCCAAGTAGATTTTAGCGGAACCACTCCACTCAATACCAGTCAAGCGGTGACAAGTGATTATTACAGGACTTTTGTCATTCCATCCAACTATTCGGTAGATCAATTCATAGATGGAATTGAAATCATTCCAGAAAACAGTGAAATTGTGCACCACGTTGTCATTTATTACGACCCCACCAATGAATGCCTTTCATTGGATGCTGCAGATGCTGAACCTGGATTTCTAACCAACGGCACTGGGGGAGGTCTCCCTGCAGCGGCGCATTTCGTTGGCGCATGGGTTCCAGGAAAAGGCCCTCAAAATTTACCACCAGGTTTTGGTATACGGGCAGAAGCCAATGGATACTATTTGATTGAAATGCATTACCCTGCAGGAAGCGTGGGACAACAAGACCAAACCATACTCAACATCAAACACTCATCAAGCAGCAATCCGCGGGAAGCCTGGTACAACCCTATCATTACGCACGACCCCTCCACCCTTGACGAGGCCGCATTGATCATTCCTGCCAATACTGAAAGAACATTTCATGCCACGTATAATGTACCCATTAACATATCGCTGATTGGCATCTTTCCACACATGCATCTCATTGGCGAAAGCATCAAAAGTTTTTGCGTTAATGGAACGGACAGTATTCCATTGATAGATATTCCTCTTTGGGATTTTGATTGGCAATTGGGTTATGACTATACGCAGTTGGTTAGATTGCCCGCTCAGTCTCAACTCAAAGCCGTTGCCACATATGACAACACCATCAACAACCCAAACCAACCAGTAAATCCGCCCCAATTGGTTACAGCCGGTGAAGAGACGAATGATGAAATGATGGTGATTTTTTATCTTTATACTTACTGGATGCCTGGAGATGAGAACATCGTTATTGATCCAAATACAGCCATTTCAAGCAATGGCCTAGCACCCAATCTGTGGCGGTTTTATCCCAATCCAACCCATAACAACCTTCAATGGACTTGCATTGGACCACAGTACAGAAAAGCACAATTTACCATCTCAGACATGCATGGAAGGATTTGTAAAAAAGAACAACAAATGGTTGCCGGCGGAATGGAATCTGGAAGCGTTGATTTGAGTGAACTACAGCCGGGAGTCTATTTCATCCAAGTGGTTTCTAACGAATACACCCATACAGAAAAAATAATTCTTGAATAACTACTTTTTCCCAATGATTCGATCAGGATTGTTGGACAAAAAGGATTTCCAGGAATTGGACTTGGTGCCCAGCAAGGGATTGGATGTTTGATAAAAATGACAAACCGCTGCAGCCAAACCATCCGTTGCGTCCATCTTCTCTGGCATTTGAGAATCTTCTATTTTTAAAAGACGCTGTATCATCGCAGCAACCTGCTCTTTACTTGCATTTCCATTCCCTGTGATACTCTGCTTGATTTTTCTAGGTGCATACTCCGTTACGCTCAGTTGTCTGCTCAAAGCTGCGGCAATGGCCACACCTTGTGCCCTTCCCAACTTCAACATGGACTGCACATTTTTTCCGAAAAAAGGAGCTTCAATGGCCAACTCGTCAGGATGAAAACCATCAATGAGTTCTATGCAGCGTTCAAATATTTTCTTTAGCTTCAAAGCATGGTCATCAATCTTATCTAAACGAACAACGCCCAAAGCCAACAAAGACATTTGTTTACCTTTGACCTCAATGATTCCGTAACCCAAAATGGAAGTTCCAGGATCAATACCCAATATGATGCGCTCCTTTTGCAATTGATGATATGGTTATGGTGTTAAAAGTAATGACAATTTCCATCGCAATCGTGTTGCAATGCATCTATGCTTTACAATTGCTCTGGTACCGGGGCAAAAGAAACAAAAAAACTGATTACCCTTCCTTTCAAACACCTCTACTCAGCATCGTCATTCCCTTTAGAAATGAAGCCCAACATATTCCAACTTTGCTTTCCAAATTGCATCAAATTCCAAAAGATGTTCTTGTTTATTGGGTCAACGACCACAGCGATGATGAAGGTTCCCATTGGCTCATCAAACATCTGCCCCAACATCATATTCTGCTAAAAAACCAAGGACAAGGAAAAAAGTCAGCCTTGCATACTGCTATTCAACAAATTCCTGAGAATCACTGGATACTGACCATTGACGCTGATGTACAAATCTCCGATACCTGGTGGGAGAACATTCGCCATCAATTCAACCCCAATTGTGCCCTCATGATTTTCCCCATTGCGATGGTACCTGGAAAAAAATGGATTGAAATTTTTCAATGTTTGGAATTCTCCTTCCTTCAAGCACTCACAAAAGGTAGTATTTTAAGACAACGTACGCAACTCAGCAATGGTGCTCACTTGGCATTTCAAAAAAAATACTACACACAGGTGAACGGCTATTCCAGTCACTTGCACATCAGCAGCGGTGATGATCAATTTCTATTGGCAGCATTCCGAAAAAAAGGATGGAAAATAGGATGGGCCAACATGCAAGAAGAAACAATTTCCATATCTCCTTTGACCTCATGGAAAGCGCTTTTGTCTCAGCGCGTGCGTTGGGCAGGAAAATCCAAAGCCCTAGAAATGGGAGACATGAAACTATTGGCTTTCACCACAGCCATCAGCAATACCATTGCGCTCTATGCCTACGTTCAATTGCTTCTAGCGCCTTTTGAAAACACGACAATACTATTGGCAGCCTTGGTTTTCATCAAAATTACTGCGGAATGGGAGGTTTTTCAAATGGTAAAAAATAGACCCCGTTTTATCACCCTTCTGTTTTTAATAATCTATCCATTCTGGGTGCTCACCGTAGGGATGTCCGTACTATTTTTAAAACAAGAATGGAAAGGCAGAGCAATCAAACATTGAAAGTTTTTTGGGGGAAATTCTCTCAGGATAAATGGGCTTTAGCAGGGTTGTATTTTATTGCACTTTTGTTCGTCGTTAGTTTATTGGGTCCTTTCATTCGTCCTGACAAATCGGAAAATGCCAACGACCAACAAATCCAATGGGCCAAACTTCCTCCGATGAGCAAAGTTTACTACGATTGGGATGAGCAAGGCGAACGCAATCTTGAAGGCCAATCAAAACAAAAAACTTTCCTCTTAGGGACTGACCGTTTGGGTCGTGATATTTTATCCCGACTTATGGCGGGAACATACATTAGCCTAACTGTAGGATTCATCTCTGTGGGCATCTCGCTGCTTGTCGGTGTGTTCATTGGTCTATTGGCTGGCTATTATCGGGGATGGGTAGATGCCGCGCTGTCATGGATCATCAATGTCATTTGGTCCATTCCCAATTTGTTGGTGGTGATGGCCTTTATCCTAGCATTTGGTGCAGGATTTTGGAAGGTATTCATTGCCATTGGGCTAACGATGTGGGTGGAAGTGGCGCGTATTGTTCGGGGACAGATTTTAAGCATCCGTGAAAAAGAGTACATTGAAGCCGCAAGATCCATGGGAATGACAGCTGCACGAATCATGTTTCGCGAGATGCTACCTCAATTGTGGCCCACACTCATTGTGATCTCAGCAGCCAATTTCTCGAGCGCCATTCTCATAGAAAGTGGAATGAGCTTCTTGGGTCTAGGCGTGCAAATACCTGCACCCAGTTGGGGCAACATGATCAGAGAAAATTACGCCATGATCCCAACTAAGCACGCGCACTTGGCATTGGCACCGGGCATTTGCATCATGCTTACTGTTTTGGCATTGAGCTATGTGGGCAACGGCTTAAGATCAGCATTGGATATTAAAAAAATATAAATGAATAAAATTGATAAAATATTTGTAGCAGGACACCGCGGTATGGTGGGGTCAGCCATTTGTCGTAAATTACAACAAGAAGGTTATGCTCAAGTCATCACCCGCACCTCAAAAGAATTGGATTTGACCGATCAAAAAGCGGTGAATGCGTTTTTTGAAATCGAGAAACCGCAATTTGTCTTCTTGGCTGCTGCCAAAGTTGGAGGCATCCATGCCAATAATACCTATCGTGCCGATTTCTTGTACCGCAATTTGATGATTGAGAGCAATGTGATTCATGCATCTCATGTTCATGGTGTTCAAAAATTGCTCTTCTTGGGGTCGTCTTGTATCTATCCCAAAATGGCACCCCAGCCATTGAAAGAAGAGAGCCTTTTAACCGGTACATTGGAATACACCAATGAACCTTATGCCATCGCCAAAATTGCTGGTATCAAATTGTGCGAAGCCTACCGCGACCAATACGGAAGAAACTTTATTTCCGCCATGCCCACCAACTTGTATGGCCCCAATGACAACTATGATTTACAGAATTCACACGTACTTCCCGCGTTGATTAGAAAATTCCATGAAGCCAAAATCAATCAATCCCCTTCCGTGGAAGTATGGGGAACAGGAAGCCCCTTGCGTGAGTTCCTACATGTGGATGACTTGGCTGAGGCATGTTATTTTTTAATGCAACAATACAATGACACGCAATTTGTCAATGTAGGGTGTGGTGAAGATCTGAGCATCAAATCACTTGCAGAAATGATACAAACCATTGTTGGCTTCCAAGGTGAGTTGATTTGGAACACAGAAAAACCAGACGGTACTCCCAGAAAATTGATGGACATTTCTATGATTAAAGCATTGGGATGGTCTCCCAAAATCAGCCTAGCAGAAGGCATAGCAGCTGTCTACAATGAATATCAGCACAAACTACATTCTTAAAATGCCATGAAAAAGCTTTGCAAGCAACTGCAGCATTCGACAATTATTGCCCTTTTAATATTGTCTTTTGGTTCAATGTCAGGATGGGCACAACCGATACCCATTGGTGATTATTGGAACAGAGAACTAGAGCGGGTTGAGCATTACAAAGGCAAGCCTGCCTTTACTACATACAAACCGCAACTCAAATCAACAGTCAATTTCAAAAGCATCACCGGTGAAGTAAAAGATTCCGTCAAGTATTACTCCATGCTTTCACGACTGGTTTTTAGGGATCATTTGATTGAATTCGAGAAACCAGAATACACCATTACCATTGATCCGCTTTTGCAATTGGAGGTTTACCATGATATGAAGAATGAAGACTTCAACAACACGCGCGGGCGGATGTACAACAATGGCCGCGGAGCCATCGTGCAGGGACGCATTGGCAATGGCGTAGAATTTCAAACCATTTTTTTGGAAAGCCAAAGCGTTCTACCCTACTACCAAAGCCTTTGGGCTGACTCTACTAGTGTCATACCCGGTATGGGCCGTCACAAGGAATTTAAAAAATATGGGTATGACTATGGAATCTCTACGAGTTCATTGTTCATTGGACCAAAATCATGGTGGAACTTGGGATTGATGTACGGCAAACAATTTTTTGGAAATGGCTATCGTTCCTTGATATTATCAGATGCTTCCATGAATATGCCCATGGTTCAAATGGGACTTCAAAATCAACATTTTCAATACAAGAGTACTGTTGGCATAGGGCAAGAACAATCGAGAATTCCATTGGGAAGCACGGGGGAAAGTTTGTTTAAGCGAAAATTAATCACTTGGAATTATTTGTCTTATTTACCAACAGAAAAATTAGAGATTGCCTTGATGGAAACGGTAGTATCTAAACGATGGACTCCACAGGGAGTTGTTGCACCTGAGTTGCATGCATACATCCCTATCATAGGTGCTAGGGGTTGGATGGCCCAAAAGGATAGCAATGCAACAGTCATGTATGGTGCCAATTTAAAGTGGAATGCCAATCGCAATACCACTTTTTATGGTCAGTATGGATGGGTCACCAAAGGCCTAGGAAAGGATGCATTGCAATTTGGCGCATTGTTCACAGATTTAGGAATGAAAAACTTGGATTTGCGTGTAGAGTACAATCAAGTGGGAGCTTACTTCTATTCACAAAATGTAAACCTCATGTCGCTCACGCAACAAAATCAACCCTTGGGACATGCTTCAGGATCAGCATTGACAGAATGGTTGGTCAAAGGTCATTACCGCTGGAAAAGGTTGCTGGCTCAAGGATGTTATCATTGGATACAACAGAACATAGGAAGCTCTGCCAATACTTATTCTATGCAGTATGGGGAAACCATAGGTAAGCGAGACTTCCAATACTTCCAAGGGGAGATTGGATACTTGGTTCAACCACATACCCATCTGTGTGTTTGGTTGGGGGTTACCCAAGTGGATGAATTAAAAACAACATTAGACAACAATTATAAAACCAACATCACAGGACAAATAATAACCTTCAAGTTAACCGGTGACATTTGCTATCGGGCATTCGATTTTTAAAAATTTGGCGTATCTTCACCTAACCAAAACCAAAAACCTTGATTGTAGATTTAGCATTGGCTTTCTTAACAGCCTTGCTCTTGGTGATGATAGCTATGCCATCACTCATCAAAGTGGCCAAGCTGAAGCATCTGGTGGATGAACCAGGTGACCAAAGGAAACTGCACAACCGCAGCATCCCTACCATTGGCGGTATCATGATTTTTGCAGGAACCCTATTTGCTTATTGTTTGATGTTTCCATCCAAGGACCAATGGATGATGGGAAATAATTATGATCCTTTGTCCGCGCTCAATGAGTTCAAATACTTGGTGGCTTCCATGTTTGTTTTGTTCTTTTTGGGATTGAAAGATGATATCATTGGTGTAGCACCCAACAAGAAATTATATGTGCATTTTTTGGTTGGTATCATTTTGGTATACATGGCAAACATCCGCATCACTAGTTTTTGGGGGTTGTTTTCAGTGGGCGAATTGCCTTATTGGGTGAGTTTGGTGGTGAGTTTGTTTACCTACATCGTCATTGTTAATTCCATCAATTTGATTGATGGTGTAGATGGATTAGCTGGAGGGATAGGCTTTATTGCCGCTGCTACATTTGGCGTTTGGTTTTACAGTACGGGTGATTTACCGTTATCTCTTTTGGCATTCAGTTTAGCTGGGTCATTGGTAGGGTTTTTGTTTTTCAATTTTCAACCCGCCAAGATTTTCATGGGCGATTCTGGATCATTGATTTTGGGGATGGTGTTGTATGTGTTGGCCATGAAATTGATTGAGTTCCCTCCCAATAGGATGTATGGGATATTGGCCAATGTATCCAAGCCTGTATTGGCCATGGCCATCCTGTGTTATCCTTTGATGGACACGCTCAGGGCCTTCACTGTCAGAATTTCAAAAGGCACTTCACCATTTAAGGCGGACAAGAATCACATTCACCACAAATTGTTGTCCATGGGATTTTCTCACCAACATGTTTGTTTTATTCTTTACGGTTTTACACTGATTATTGTTGGCATCACTTTCATGATGCCTCCTAACACGCCCAACATTAGCTTGGCCGTTGTTTTTATTACCACTTTCTTCAGCGCCAACGGCTTGTTTTGGTGGGGGAAGAAAAGTTAAATTCCATTGTGATTAATACGTTTGCGACTAATCACTTTTACATTAGCGCAAATTTAAAACTGAAAATCATGAAAAAAGTTTTACTCCATTCATTGATGTTAGCATTCTCCAGCATCGGAATGGCACAAAACAGCACTGCTATAGAAGGCAAATGGGTATTGGAAGGTTTCTCTAACACCCTATACATACTTGAAGATGGGTTGAAATACACCTATTATTGTTCTTCATCAAACTGTGACTCTTTGTTCAATACCTACGAGGCAGCAGATGGAAATCATATGCCCGGGGTAAATAACTACACCTACACCAATGATAGCATTGTGATTGATCTTAATTTCGGTAATTTCTTCGAAGCCGGAGTAAGTTTTCAATGTGATGGAAATGTTGTTGTTTTTAACAACAGCAATAGTGGTAGATGGATTAGACTGGGCACTAACATAGCGGATTGTAACTCAGTGGCAGTCAATACGCATCAAGAACAAAATGGAATGAGTATATATCCTAATCCATCGGCTGATATTTTCAATTTCTCTTTTAATAACAATATCAATGGTGAGATTTTTGTCTATGATTTATTGGGACAAAAAGTTTTTGGTGAAAAAATCAACGGACAATCTTTTACCATCAACCTTGCTCATTTGACAAAAGGAACATACAATGTCCGACTCAAAACCAATCAAGGTGTTCAATACAAAAAGATAATGATAGATTAAATTCAATTTCTATTGCGAACTCCTAAACCCCTTCCTTTGAAGGGGTTTTTCTTTACCCATTCAAGGTAAACCTGATGGCAATTCCAGAATTGATGTTGGTATTGTTGAAGGAATTGGAAATCTTGGGTTTGTTGAACTGGTGATCGTAGAAGAAACGCAAGGTCAACTTGTCACTAACAGCCATATCTGCACTGGTCTTCAAACTCCACAAGGTCTGACCTGCAGTAATCTGATTTTGCTGCTCTACAATCTTGCGGATCATGGTCACATTGTCACGCATGGTCAAATCGGCTCTCAAAGTCAACGTTGTACTCTTCAACAACTTCATCGGGAACTTCTTTCCTTTGATTTTAGCAATTGGATTGGGGATATCTGTAAACTTGTATCCTGTTCCAATCACAAAGCTATTGCTTCGGTTTTCTGTCACCTGATTGTTCGCTAATCCCAAAGCAATGGTGCGGTCGCGCTTCATTTCCACTTTGATTTGTGGATCATTGCTCTTTTTGGTCTTCACTGTCATATCAAATCCCAACAATGGTGACATGGACTCTGTAATGGTAACCGTGTTGATCTGCTTCTGTGCTATCCAGTTGGGCTGAGCGTTGGCATCCAAGGCGGTGGGTCGTCCCAACATGTCCTGCTCAAAATTCAAATTGGTTACATAACTCGCATTCACCGTTGACTTGTATTGGTGATTGATGGTGAATTGCTTGAAATACTTCTTCACACTTTCCAATTTCGTTAATCCGTCGTAACTCACTTTCCAGTTGGGTTGTGCAGAGGTTTTGAATGGATTCAATGAAACCTCACTGGTACTTTTTCCGCTGTAGGCCGCAATAAATGCTGGAATAATAACATCTTGCGCTGTCCCTCCAAACCCTTGATAATAACCAGTACTATCTACATCATTCAACTGATAGTTGCTGGTATTCAATCTTCCTGAAATCTCTTGACGGTATGCAATCAAATTCAAAAATGGGTCCGACATGTTTCCATTGCCCTTGTCATCTCTAGCAAAAGCTGTAGCCCAAGTGTTGATGGAGGCGCTGAAGTTTCCTGTCTCCATCGGCGATTGGAATTGGTATTCCATAGAATCTGCAGAGTACCTGAAGAAACTGGTTAAGTTTCTTCCATCTTGACGGTTGGCCGTCAATTCTATTTTCAAATACTTTATGGGCTCAATGGATGCCTTGGCGTTCCAAGTTGTACTCGATGTTTCTGTATATTGATTGTTCTGATACGGAGATCCCACTACATAACCGCCATTGGCCATGTCCAATGCAAAATTACGATCTGTCAAATCCCCTCGCCAATCCGTATTCTGTTGTCCCAAAACAAACCCAATGCCCGGTGCAGTAAACTGATTGTTCAATCCCAATAATCCCGCCCGTTGGTTGTATCCAGGCAACATCATTCCTTCATTCTTGGTGTAACTCATATTGGCATTGCGCACCATCATTAAGAAGCGCAGTGCAACATCTGACCAAACAATCGGCTCCTTCTTGTCCTTCTTATCCAAGTCCTTTCCAAACCCATCCTTGTTGTCTGGACTGTCCTTGTCTCCCTTCTTCTTGTCGTCCTTCTTCTTGCCTTGGTTGATCTCCTTCAACTTGGGAACCTTGTTGTACAATGTTTCAAAATTGGCCGTTGCATTAAAGTTCAACTGACGCGAATTCTGAATTTTATTTCCCAATGTATCCTGCGTGAACGGCGCGCGATCCCAACGGAAACTAGAACCATATTTGACATCCGAATTCACAAAATCAATCAATGGGAATTTGTCAAAAGGCAACTTATAAGATGCATTGAATTGGTGGTTGTAAATCGTCGGCTCACCCATGCTCAAGATATTTTGACGCACGGTATCCTTGTAAGCCTCGTACCAATCCTTATCTTCCCTATTGATAACTCCACGAGGCTCACGGATCAACGCTGTTGTAGACGCTGTCAAATCCATCTTGATGCTCTTGGTCAAATCATACTTGACATTGTAATTGCGGTTCCAACTCCAGTTCTTTTGCGCTTGTGTTTGAATCAACATGTCACTGTAGATACCCGATAACTCCAGAGTATTGTTCCGAATTCTACTCGTCTCATAGGAACGATTCATATCGGTATGGAATCCAACGGATTTGATACCAGGATAAAAATTGAATTCCTTGATCCACTTCAAATAAGGCGAAGTTTTAACCAATGGCAACTTGGCAAAGGGTTTAATCTCCTTGGGTTTGTTGGTAAAGGCGTAATCAAAAGCTCCCGTGTATTGCTTGTTCAAACGCCAGTCGATATTGATGTCGCGGAAGTAAATTTCATTGTAAGAATAACTCACAGAAAAATTATCAATGGCATAAAATTTTGGCTTATCTCCCCCACCAGCAGCTGCTGCGGGCGCTCCAGGCGCGGGTGGCGCCGCTCCACCTCCATCCTCCTTGGCTCCTTTCTTGGGCGCAATCTTTACGTTGGTCACGTTGATGCTTCGGCGGCGCGTCATCGTTTGCGACTTTTGCTTCAATGGTTTTGAAAGATTGGGCAAGTCATTCAATTCCAAATCCGGCTGCAATGGACTATAACGGGGTGTAGACACATTCTCTGAATACCCCATGAACAAGGGCAATTGTACACCCCAATTTTCTGGCATCAATTTTCCCATTTGAATAGTGGTACTGGCATCCACACCCGTCTTGGTTTCTTGTTGTCTTTGCTGTACTTTTTGTTCCACTGATCCCCAACCAGGTGTACTGATATTTCCTGCAACATTGACTGTGGCCAAATCTGCCAATTGTGCCGTCATCCGTCCTACGGCAGCCCAACCAGAGGTATTATCAAACTCAGAGAGACGCAATTCATTCACCCATATCGTAGCGCACTTGGCCAATCCATCATCGTTTTTGACAAAACTATTTTTCTTGTCATCCGGATTGCGAACCCCAATCATCAATACCGTGACATTGGAGACATTGGGATTACCCTTTACTGAAATGCGTACATTCTCCGTAAGCATTTTTGAAAACTCTTGTAAAGCGCTGAATCCCGCAGGTCGATTGGCTTTCAGGTCCTGCAAATCTTTGATAAGAATGTCAAAGTTGTTTTCCTCCGGCCAGATATCGTTGTCATCATCCGTGAACCAAGGAGTCACGGACATGGGCATCTCATACTCGTAATAGTTTTGATCAAAATCAGAACCCAAACGCACAAACACCGTCAAATCTTTATTCTTTAATGCACTTTCTACTCCCTTGGCTTCAATATGAGCAAACATGCGTAAACGCTTGTACTGACGCATGTCAAAGGTTACATTGCGATACGCGGCCTTGGCATCACCATCATTCAAATTACAAACAGTCATGGACAATGACTGCTCATTCATGCTGCGCAAATTGGCCGAAGCCACATCCTGCTCGCGAATAATTCCAGGAGGCACGGTGTAAGGCACAGGCTCACGGTTTCCGTTCTCCTCAATGTTCACCGCAGCAATATCAAACTCTGTGGGTTCATCGTCATTGGGCTCCAATTCTTGTGGTCCTAAAAGACTACTGTCAAATTTGCGCCACTCTCCACGCACCAATTCCAATCGCGCAAAACGCAAGGTCACGGGCTGCTCCCAACCTTTTAGGAACATCCGAATATATCGGATGGAGCGAAAATCTGGAATGTTGCCTATGCGCTTTTCAAACTCTTTGATGGGTACTTTGAATTGATACCATCTGATTTCTCTTTCCTCACCATCTGCCGTGGTTTTGGTCGTCACAAAACTGTCCGTGATGTAATTGTCACCAATGTTATTCTCCCCCAAATCACCAGGACGTAAGCTCACTTTATACTGAAAGTAACTTTCTATTTGATTCAATGTAATGTCCTGATTGATGTCCTCTGTATTGGGAACCGTAGTGGCTGCGATGGGATATCCTTCCGGACTAGATGTATTGGAGTTGCCCTCGTAACCATTGAATTGTTTGTAACGCTCAATGGTATTCAAATTTTCTTGGTCACTCTGGCTGCCTCTGAAATATCGGAAGTCATCCGCAGCTGGATCTTGTGCTATTTTTCCGTACGCATCTGCTGTCACATGTCCTTGAACAGAGGACAACCATTGCGAAAAAAACGTTTGCTCCCCACCAGATGTCAATCCATCAATACCGATGTCCTGCTGTGCATAAGATCCTGTTGTGTTGTCAAATGCGTTGACCACATTGAAAGTGGAAGGATTGGGATAATTGCCCCATGTCCCTTGAAGCGTGGGCAATGGATTATTGTCTGTTGGGTAACCATTCTCAAACGACAACTGAGAATCGTTCAATACATCTTCTGATACATTACCCAAATTGAAATACAAGTCACCACCATTGTCATTGGGGGAATCCTCATGAAAAGGATCCATCAACCAGAATTGAATAAACTGAACGTTACTCATTTCAAAATCCGTGGTGGTTAATGCGCGCTGAATACCTCCCCAGCGGGTTTCTGGATCATTCAAAAATCCATCTTCACTCAATCCGGATGAATAGCCTGGAACGCCATCAGGGTCGTCAAAGTTGTAAGGTCCACGTTCATTCGGATAGTAAGTCAAATCGAGTGTAGCAATGTTGGGCGGTGTGCCTGGAGGCAATTGGCGGTTAGGGAAAACCTCAGACTCCAAAACTTCTCGCATGCGGTGATCACTCTGCATGTCTGCATCCACATTGGGAGGCGTCAAAGCATTGGACCGATAAAACAATGGATCAATCACATACCAACTCAAACGTGCACGGTTGTAATTGTAAATCAAACTGTCTTCGATGTTTCCTTCAGGAAACAAGCCTTGTTGCAGTTTGGGCGTACTGGCCAAAAACCATTGGTTGATGGTCCGCAAATCAATGATGCTCTGGCTTCCTTCAAAGTCATCAATGTAGGAATTACCAATTTTGGAAATGGCCTTGCTGTGACCTGGGAAAAGCTTGGCAGCCTCTCCGCTAAAGGTGATGGTAGACTTGGCTTTGGTTTTAATAAAAGGCAATCGGTCAATCATCTCCGTGATGAAAGGAATTTCTTCTTGGTAATTGAAATCCGCTCCCAACACCCAGTTGTTCACTGGCTCATCGCCTATGTTGACTTTCTGTGTCAATGGCCTTTCCCGCAGGTTCATCACCGTAGATCCAACGGTCAATTTATCACTGAACTTGTAATCAAAACGACTACCAATCATGGTCTTGAATTGCATGTTGAACAATGAATTGCTCTCCACAGAAACCTTGATGGGATTGCCACTGTTCATCACCCCTTCATTGATGATCTTGACACGACCCAAATTGTAATCCACTGTATAGTCCTGCCCCTCTACCAATTTAATGCTCCCCGATGTGACACTTACAGATCCTTGCGGAATATTCATCGCATTCAATGAAATGTCAGATCCCGAAGCACTTTGATATTGCCCTTTAATTCTAAATCGATTCAACTGCGGAAAGTTAATCTGCGCAGAAGTTTTTGTACTATCATACAACGGTTGAAAAACCACTTGGCTAATCATTTGCTGCGCCGTTGAAGTATTTCCCAGGCCTGCTATAATCTCATTGGACAAGTGTTGACCAAAGGGTTCTACATGCGGAAAAAATATCCTACCTGTTTGCGCATCAATCAAACCACCTTGCGTGGCAGCATTGGGAACAAAGTCAAAGAAGGCATCAGGATACGGCATTTGTTGATTATCAATGCGGTCCAAGTCCAATACCTGCAACAGCAATCTGCCAGACAAGGGGTCGCGCTGAATGCTGTTCATGTTCACTCCTGTAGACGGGTTGTTGTACCAAACATCCAAACGGAAATTTTCAGGTGATACCCCAAACGCTCCCAGGTTGTAGACGTTTTTCATCATGTTGTCCCACAAAGGAGCGGGATCGCTGTTGCTCAACTTGACCATGGTGATGGACGACTTCAACATTTTTAATACCAAAGCATTGGGCGCTGCTACACCATCTTGCGAAAATGTTCCAACTTGATAGGTCTGTCCGTTCAGGGTGTATTCAAAGGCAACACCCAGAACTTCGGCGTTGTTGAGGGCCTGCTTCAATGAGATAAATCCCAATCGGGCATTGTAAGTAAATTCTGAACTCGTTAATTTTCTTGCATTTCCGACGCGCTCATAATGCACGCCTTGTTTCAACCCCAGTCCAAGCGCTTGAATGGCCGGATTGGCGTTGGTGAATCCCAAGATTTCAGGAGCACCCATCATGACATCATACAGTGCGTTGTTATCGTTGTCGGGATTGGGGATTTGGTTCGGATTCATTAGCCCTTGAAAGGCATAATCCGTAGACATGTAATTTTGACTTTCACCAAGATCAGAGAAGGTCAAAATATTCCGAACGTCCTGCGTATTGGCTTGTTGGTTCACTACCCATACTTCAATCCTCGTAATATTGGCACCACTATTTACCACTGGTAGGGTCTCCATTGCCTTGTCGTAGGAATTTCTGAAAAATCCTGAAAGGAAATAATGTCGATTGGCCTCGTAATTGTCCGCAGCAATGTCAAACTGCTGGGTCTGCGCACCGCCTTGGACGGTGATTTCTTTGCGCTCACCTTTTTGCTGAGAGAGAACAGTGGTGTTTTTTAGCTTGCCCCATTGGGTCTCAATCTTAGCTCCAAACAAACTAGAACTTCCCTGTATCAGTGAGCCAGATAGCGGCATCTGAACGGTGCCCAATTCAATTTTCTTTACAATTTGATCTTCATCACCCGTATATCCCAACTTCATTTGGTTCTCAAAATCAAACTGACTTTCTGTGTTGTAATTCACGTTGAGCTTCATCCTCGTTCCGATATTACCGGTAACGTTGAGCTGAATTTTCTGATCAAAATTGAAGGTGGTTACCTTTCGTTGGCGTTCCGGAATCCTTGGATTGTCTACCTTGGACATGTTCATTCCAAAGGTCAACTCAGCACTTCCTTGAGGTCGAATCTCAATTTCATTGGATCCAAAAATATTTTCAAATGCTTCAGATTGAATTTTAAAAACAGGAGCAAACTCTCTCTTGGCTTGGTCGTCCTCTTCAACCAACTCTTTCCAATAAGCCGTCACGTTGTCTTTTAATTGAAAATCCATGAACTCCTCACGGGTCATTTGTGTGGCACTTCTGAAATCAATTCTGTCACCTACCTTCTGTGAAACTTCATACATGCCCGTTACAGGATTGTACTCCACATGGTACTTGATGTTTTTGGGAAGCGGTATGGCTATTCCTGAAGGATTGGGGGTAGGGTTGATTGGATCTTGATTGGGCCAAATGGGCGGCGGTGTAGTAGTATCTGCAACAGCCGCGGTTACTGAATTGCGTCTGACATAATGAACAGCATTTTCAATGGTGGTAACAGAAAGGGCTACCCATGAGGAAACCGCCGTGATAACAGCAATAAACACCCAATGAACGATATGCCCAAAACTACGCCTCACTTAAATCTGCTTCAATACCCATTTGATCCATTCTTCCAATCCTGCATTGGGCCATTCTTTCATCACCTTGTCCAAGGTTTTTTCAGCTTTGGTTTTGTCCAATCCCAATGAGGAAAGGGCTAATAACGCATCATGCTTTTGAATATTGTATGCAATTCCAGATTTCTCAGTGGTGCTCATATTCTCCAATTTGCCCATTTTATCGTGCAAATCAACAATCATGCGCTCCGCAGTTTTCTCACCAATTCCCTTGATTCGCTTTAAACTGGCCACATCTTTCTGTACGATAATGGTTCTCAGTTCATCCGCAGTCAAGCTAGACAACACGACACGTGCTGTATTGGGGCCCACGCCACTCACCGAAATCAATTTTTTAAATACCTCGCGATCTTCCGCATTGCTGAAGCCATACATCACCAATGAGAAATCATTCCCATTGACGTGCATATGGGTGAACAAAGTCACCTCTCCTCCGTCAGGCAACTGGCTATAAGTGCTCAGTGGTATTTGGATCAAATAGCCCATGCCGTTCACATCAATAACAGCGTGAACCGGGCTTTTTTCCAATAGTTTTCCCCTAATACTCGTTACCATAGCCTCTCATTTTTTTGAAAGGCTCGAAAATACAAAAAAACCCGCAATTTTATGCGCGTCCCGTACCCTTGAATTGAGCATCTACAACGGCAATTCGAATCATGTTGATGATTTCCCTTACTGAGCAACCCATTTGGAGGATATGATAACTGTGATTCATGCCCAACAATACAGGTCCAATGACCTCATACCCTGCCGTTTCTTGCAATAATTTATAAGCAATGTTTCCAGCGGAAAGGTTAGGAAAAATCAGGGTATTGACCTGATGTCCTACCAATTTAGAGAATGGAAAATTCTCTTCCATCATTGCTTGATTCAGGGCAAAATTGGCCTGCAATTCGCCATCGACGATCAACTGAGGATAATCACGCTGTAAAATTTCTGCTGCCTTGGCCATTTTCATGGGATCTTTTCCTTTGGCCGATCCAAAATTGGAATAACTCAACAGGGCAATGCGCGGTGTAATCTTCATCTTGCTGATGGACTCCGCTACCCTTAGGGTAATTTCCACAATATCTTCTGCACTGGGATCTTCATTGACCGTTGTATCTGCAATGAACAATGGTCCTTTCAAGGTTTGCACGATGTACATACCGCAAACTTTCTTCACTCCCTCAGCAGGTCCAATGACCTGTAATCCGGGACGAATCACCTTGGAATAATTTCTGGTCATTCCGCTGATCATGGCATCCGCCATGCCCGTCTCCACCATCATCGCGCCAAAATAATTCCGCTCACGCATGGAACGCACAGCATCTGTAAAAGTGACTCCTCTGCGTTGTTTTCTTTCGAAATAAATCTGTCCAAAACGCTCTCTGTTGGCATCATTGGCTTCAACACGGGGATCAAAAATTTGTGCGTCGCGCAAATCAATGTCCCACTCTTCCATCAATTCTCGGATGCGCTTTTCATCTCCCAACAAAATGGGGATGGCGCAGCCCTCATCCTTAGCGGCTTCCGCAGCTTTCAATATTTTAATGTTCTCACCTTCTGCAAATACAACCCGCTTGGGTGATTTTCTGGCACGCTCTGCAATTCCTCTGGATAAGGCATTGTCACGACCAATGCGGTTCAACAACTCTGCTTTGTAGGCCTCTTCCTCTTTCATTGGTAGTTTGGCAACTCCGCTGTCTACAGCTGCTTTGGCTACTGCCGTTGATACTACGTAAATCAACCGAGGATCCAACGGTTTTGGAATGATGTAATCTCTTCCAAAACTCAAAGACTGTAAGTTGTATGCTTGCACAACTTCTTCAGGGACAGATTCCTTGGCCAATGAGGCCAAAGCCTGAACGGCAGCCAACTTCATTTCATTGTTGATGCAACGTGCACGTACATCCAACGCTCCACGGAAAATAAATGGAAATCCCAATACATTATTCACTTGATTGGGATGATCACTGCGCCCCGTTGCCATAATCACATCCGGACGTGCAGCTAGTGCTTCATCATAAGAAATCTCTGGATTGGGATTGGCCAAAGCAAAAACAACGGGGTTGTCATTCATGGCAACAATCATCTCCTGCGAAACAATATTTCCTTGAGACAAACCCAAAAACACATCGGCTCTAACCATGGCTTCTGCCAAGGTTCCCAAGTTGTCTTCTGTTGCAAATCTTCTTTTTCGATGATCCAAATCCTCACGATCTGCGGTAATTAATCCCTTAGAATCATACATGAAAACGTTCTTGGGATTGGCACCCAATTGTATCATCATATCAACACAACTCAAAGCAGCTGCACCTGCACCACTCACAACAATTTTCACCGCACCTATTTTCTTCTCCGCCAATTCCAAGGCATTGATTAACGCCGCGCTGCTGATGATGGCCGTTCCGTGCTGGTCATCATGCATGATGGGGATGTCCAACTCTGCCTTCAATCGTTCCTCTATCTCAAAAGCCTCAGGGGCCTTTAAATCCTCCAAATTGATGCCGCCAAAAGTGGGCGAAATATTTTTTACCGTATTGATGAATTCATCCACATCCGTAGCTTTCACTTCAATATCAATGCTATCGATGTCTGCAAAAATCTTGAACAACATACACTTCCCTTCCATCACTGGCTTGGAAGCTTCTGGGCCCAAATTTCCCAATCCCAAAATGGCCGTTCCATTGGAAATAACAGCAACCAAATTTCCCTTGGCGGTATAGCGGTATACATCATCCGGATTCTCTGCTATGGCCAAAACCGGTTCAGCTACACCAGGTGAATAAGCCAAGGCCAAGTCACGTTGTGAACTGTAGGGCTTGGTAGGTATAATTTCCAACTTCCCTGGTCTTCCTTGCTCATGATAATCCAGAGCGTCTTTCTTTTTAATGGCTTCCATTCTAATTTTTTTCGGTTGACAAAGGTAACTGCGGAAATAGATTGCGCGCGGTTTGTTGGATAACATCTTCCACGGACTCAAACTTCCATTGCAGTTGCTTCACTATTTTTTCGTTATTAAATCGCTTGATTTGTGCAGTATTGCGGATGGTTTCAGCTGTCACCATGGCCTTCTTGCCTGATAGCAGTTCCCTAATGGCATCCATCCAATAAATAAGCTTCAACATCCATTGGCTGAGCGGCCTTTGCGGAATCCTCTTTTTCATTGCCTTTGCCATGGATACAAATGCCCATTCCATCGTTTGATTCTCGGCCACCAAAATATATCGCTCTCCCCAGCATTGCTTTTCCACCAAACCCAACATGATTTTTGCTGCATCATTGGCGCCAATCCAACCTGTTCCTCCGAGCGGAAAATAGTTGTAACCGCGCGCTACAGTATTAAACAATTGGCCCGAACTCTGTTGCAAATCCACTTCGCCGATGATCACTCCAGGGTTGACAATCACCGCCCTTAGGCCTTCCTCTATTCCACGCCAAACCTCCATTTCACCCATGAATTTTGTTCTTGAATACTCCGTGTGTGACTTGGATGGTTGCCAAAAACATTGCTCGTCAATGGGGGCATTTTCTACAGATTTGCCCAGAGCAGCAATTGAACTTACGTGACAAAAGGCAACGTCAAATTCCAATGCCCAATCCACCCATTCCGCTGTCTGATGCACATTTACTTGCATCATCCTAGCGTGATCTTTGGCATGATAACTCACCACAGCCGCACAATGATAAATCGTTTTGTAATGATCAAAATTAGATTGCTTCCAAAACGATTCTGTTGTCATCCAATACAACTGATGGGTTTCCCAATTGACTCCTTTGCTGCGCAACCATTTCTCGGTTTCTTCAGGCTTTCTGTGGTGGTACAAAGCGGTCACCTCTTCTCCTTTTTGTAAAAGATACTTTAAGACATGTGAGCCTACCAATCCCGTTGCTCCTGTGATCAATTGCATGGCGCTAAGTTAAACCACATTCGCATTAACTTCGCCACGTTTGAAAACCAATGCCAACATAGAGAACATCCTCAAAACGCTGCCGGACAAGCCCGGCGTGTACCAATACTATGATGAACAAGGGCAATTGTTGTACATCGGAAAGGCCAAGGTGCTTAAAAACCGGGTGAGCAGTTATTTCAGCAAAATCAAATTTGAAAATGCCAAGACCTTTCAATTGGTCAAACGCATTGCTGATATCAAATTCATTGTGGTAGCAACAGAGTCAGATGCGTTGTTGCTGGAAAATTCACTGATAAAAAAATTCAAACCCAAATACAATATTGCGTTAAAGGATGACAGAACCTATCCGAGTATTGTTATCAAAAATGAAAAGTTTCCAAGGGTATTTGCCACACGTAAAATTTTAAAAGACGGGTCAACTTATCTAGGGCCTTTTACAAGTGTCAAAGCGATGCACCAAGTTTTAGAATTGGCCAAAACACTCTATCCCATTCGAACCTGCAATTTGCCCCTTTCACAAGACAACATTGAAAAAGGCAAATTCAGGGTTTGCCTGGAATACCACATCGGCAATTGCTTGGGTCCTTGTGATGCCAGGCAATCAGAAGATGAGTATGATCAACACATCTTTCAAATCAAACGCATCATCCGGGGATATTACGGAGATGTGCTTCGCGATTTAAAACAAGAAATGTTTCAACGCGCCACTGCCCTGGAATTTGAATCGGCACAAAAGATCAAGGAAAAAATAGACGCGCTGGAAAGTTTTCAAACCAAAAACACCATTGTACACCCTTCCATTTCACACATTGACGTCTTCACCATGGTCTCAGATGACAACAGCTCCTTTGTCAATTATCTGCAAATCATGAATGGCACCATTGCCATAGGATACAACATGGAACTGAAAAAGAAGATGGACGAAACCGACGAGGAAGTGCTGACTTTTGCCGTCACCCATATCAGAGACAAATTCAAATCCAAGTCCTTTGAAGTCTTGGTTCCTTTTGACATCGAATGGCCTTGGGAAAAAGTTAAGCTTACCGTTCCGTTGCGCGGCGACAAGAAGAAGCTTTTGGAATTGTCAGAGCGTAACGCCAAACAAAGCTTGCTGCAATCGCACAAACAAATAGAGCTGACAGATCCTGCCCGACATACAGAGCGGATATTGTCTACTTTACAAAAAGACCTTCACCTCAAAGATTTGCCTCGCCACATTGAGTGTTTTGACAATTCAAACATACAAGGGACCAATCCTGTTAGTGCTTGTGTGGTTTTCAAAGATGCCAAGTCAAGCAAAAAAGATTACCGCATTTTCAATGTCAAAACAGTGCAAGGACCCGATGATTTTGCCACCATGCGTGAAGCCATTTTCAGGAGATACCATCGGGTAATGGAAGAAAATGAACCGATGCCGCAGTTGATTATTATTGATGGAGGTAAGGGACAATTGAGTGCTGCAATGGAGAGTCTCAATACCCTAGATCTGGTTGGAAAAGTGGCCGTTATTGGAATAGCCAAAAAATTAGAGGAGATCTATTTTCCAGGTGATTCAGACCCCCTCTATTTGGACAAACGCTCTGAATCATTAAAACTCATTCAACAATTGCGGGATGAGGCGCATCGATTTGGTCTATCCAAGCACCGCAACCGAAGAAGCAAAGAAGCCCTGCAAACTGAATTGACCCAAATTCCAGGACTTGGAATCAAGAGTGCCCAAAAACTTTTGATACAATTTGGCAGTGTGGACAATATCAAAGCTCAGAGTGTTGAATCCTTAACCAGTTGCGTTTCCGCTCCAGTAGCCAAAAAGATTCACGGTTACTTCCATGCTTTTGACTCTGAAATCCAGGTTGAGAAATGAGCAAACCATTGTTAAAACAAGGACAACTCCATCGATGAGGGCAATGCTTGGCTTTTATCTTTGCATGAATGGAAAAATTTAGCCCTGAGCAAACCAAGAAATACAATAAGCGCCTCATTTGGATTGGAGCCAGTCCTGTACTGCTGGTTCTTCTCATCCTGCTCGTCACCCTGCTGAGCGGTCTTCCCAACGTAGAAACCTTAGCCAATCCCAAGGTCAGCTTGGCTTCCTCCATTTATTCTGCTGATGGAAAAATGATTGGATCCTATTTCAAGGAAAACCGCGCTGACGTGAAGTTCAATGAAATACCGAAACATGTTGTGGATGCCCTAGTGGCAACGGAAGATGAAAGATTCTACCAGCACAGCGGCGTAGATTACTTGGGATTATTCAGAGCCATGTTCAGCTTGGGACAAGATGGCGGAGGTTCCACCATCACGCAACAATTGGCCAAACAACAGTTCACCAAGAATTTCGAAAAAGTGGGCAAAGTAAAACGCGCCTGGCAAAAAATCCGTGAATGGATTATCGCCTGTAAGCTCGAACGCCTTTACACCAAAGAAGAAATCATTACCCTTTACTTGAACCAATATGATTTCTTAAACCAAGCTGTGGGTATCAAATCAGCAGCCCTGGTGTATTTTAATACAACGCCTGATAAACTAACAGTGGAACAAGGAGCCATGCTTATCGGTATGCTTAAAAACTCTTCTCTGTTCAATCCTGTAAAACGAGAAGAAAAAGTGACCAAACGCCGGGAAGTGGTTTTAAAACAGATGGTAAAAAACAAATACCTTACGGATCAGCAATATGACAGCTTGCGTGTTTTACCACTGGGATTGGATTTTCAAAAAATCAGCCATACGGAAGGAATGGCTCCTTATTTCAGAGAGGTTTTACGATTAAAAATTCAGGAGATTTTTGACGAAAAAGATGCGGATGGAAATTTAAAATATGTCAAAGCGGATGGTACTCCCTATAATATTTACAAGGACGGACTAAAAATCTACACCACACTGGATGCCAAGATGCAAGAATACGGTGAATGGGCTGTAGAAGAGCATTTGAGCACAGAGTTACAAAAAGCATTTACCCAAGATTTAAAATCGAGAAGAAAAGAAAACTATCCTTTCTACAATGGTATTGCGGAGAGTGATCGCAAGAATATTATGGATCAAGCTTACAAACAAAGTGAGCGCTATAAATTCTTGGCAGGCCACATGTGCCCAGAATGCAAAAGACCCAAGAGCTATATTGTAAATGAAGGCAAAGAGTACATATGCGATGCAGAAGCTGGAGGATGCGGTGAGCATTGGGCATCGCACGATGAAGCGGAGATTCAAAAAATCTTCCAAACCAAAACCAAAATGAAGGTTTATACCCATAAAGGACCCAAGGATACGCTGATGAGTCCGATGGATAGCATTTTATACCACAAGACAGTACTTCACGCCAGCCTCATGTCCATGGATCCAAAAACTGGGCATATCAAAGCCTGGGTTGGTGGCATAGATTACAACTATTTTAAGTACGACAATGTGTATCAATCACGTCGTCAAGTGGGATCAACATTTAAGCCCATCGTTTACGCCACAGCGCTGCGCATGGGTAAAAAACCGTGTGACCCCATCGTCGTAGCATCGCCTTGTTTTAATTTACCTACCGGTGAACGCTGGTGTCCTCGCGGTGGCAGTGCAGGGCGCTATGTGATGAACAAAGCATTGGCCGCCTCCGTCAACACCGTAGCAGCGCAATTGATCAGTGATTACGGCGTAGATGCCGTTGTTGCCTTGGCGCGTAACCTAGGAATCAAAAGTGACATTCCACGCACCTACTCCATTGCATTAGGCGTTGCGCAGCTCTCTTTGTATGAAATGGTAGGAGCCAACTCGGCCATGGTCAATCACGGCATGTACATTGAACCAACCTATTTACTCCGCATTGAAGACCGCAATGGCAACATGATTTACGAGGCCGATCCGCAAATCAGCCAAGCACTTGATCCGAGCGTTTCCTATGCGCTAGTAGATATGATGAAAGGCGTTTGTAACTTTGGAACAGCTGCTCGAATCAGAAGTGGCAGACCATATGGAAATCTGCGCTATCCACTAGCAGGAAAAACCGGCACAACCCAAAGCAATACAGACGGTTGGTTCATCGGGATGACCCCCGACTTGGTTACTGGTGTTTGGGTGGGTGCGCAAGATCCCACAATTCGATTCAGCAGCACCAACCTCGGCCAGGGAGCCAATACAGGTCTTCCCATCTTTGGCTACTTCATGAACAAAGTTTACGCTGATCCCAATATCAAAATCTCCAAAGGTGACTTCCCAAGACCTGATAATTACGATACTTTGCGATTTGATTGTAATGTGCATGAACCGGACGCTATTTTTGCAGAGGATGTATTCTCCGATGATGGCGATGAAGATTTGTACAACAATGGAGAGTTGTTTATGGGCGGAGAAGATTCAATACTAAAAAAATAAAAATGGGTTTTAATAAAGTTGTAAAAGATGCCAATGAAGCCTGCCAAGGGATTCAAAGCGGAATGACGCTGATGCTCGGAGGTTTTGGCCTCTGTGGTATTCCCGAAAACTGCATCACTGAATTGGTGAATATGCAAGTAAATAATCTTACGTGTATCTCCAACAATGCAGGAGTCGACGATTTTGGACTTGGTCTTTTATTACAAGGAAAGCAAGTCAAAAAAATGATCAGCTCTTACGTTGGTGAAAACGAAGAATTTGAAAGGCAAATGCTCAGTGGAGAATTAGACGTAGAGCTGATTCCCCAAGGCACATTGGCCCAGCGATGCATGGCAGCAGGCTATGGAATGCCCGTCATCTATACCCCCGCTGGCGTAGGGACGGAAGTAGCCGAAGGAAAAGAAATGCGCGTTTTCAATGGAAAAAAATACCTCATGGAATATGCCTTTGATGCAGACTTTGCCATTGTCAAAGCTTGGAAAGGAGACACCATGGGCAATTTGATATTCAGAAGTACCGCAAGGAATTTTAATCCCATGATGGCCATGGCGGGAAAAATCACCATTGCTGAAGTAGAGGAATTGGTTCCTGCTGGCGAATTGGACCCTGACCACATACATACCCCAGGCATCTATGTGCATCGTATCTTCCAAGGAAAGCGATACGAAAAGAGAATTGAACAAAGAACCACCCAAAAACGCGCGTAATCATGTTGGATAAAAATGGAATTGCAAAAAGAATTGCATTAGAAGTCAAAGACGGCATGTACGTCAACTTGGGCATTGGAATCCCAACATTGGTGGCCAATTATGTCCCCAGTAACATTGAGGTAGTTCTGCAATCTGAAAATGGGCTACTCGGAACTGGACCATTTCCCTTTGAAGGAGAAGAAGATGCCGATCTTATCAATGCTGGAAAACAAACAGTAACGACATTGCCAGGATCATCCTTCTTTGACAGTGCCATGAGCTTTGGAATGATTCGCGCGCAAAAAGTGGATTTGACCATTTTAGGGGCCATGGAAGTCAGTGAATGGGGAGACATTGCCAATTGGAAAGTGCCAGGGAAAATGGTCAAAGGAATGGGCGGCGCCATGGATTTGGTGGCCTCTGCCAAGCATATTATAGTAGCCATGCAACACTGCGACAAAGCCGGTCACTCCAAACTTTTGCCGCAATGCACTCTTCCCCTCACAGGCATTCATTGCATCCAAAAGGTGGTGACAGATTTGGGCGTATTCGACATCAGAGACGGCGCCTTTCATTTGATTGAAAGAGCACATGATGTCAGCGTTGAAGAAATCCAAGCCAAAACTGCTGGCAAGCTGGTGATACCCGAAGTTGTTGGTGTGATACATTAAGTCTTTCAGGCCTTTCGTTTCAACTGCTTTTTGCTTATCATTGCAGTATGCGAAAAATGATCTTGTTTGCTGCATTGGTCCAATCTGTTTGGGCTTATGCACAACCCACTTTCCCTGTCAATGGCGCAAGAGAAAAAGAGGTGGTTCATACCGCCATTACCCATGCCATTCTCCACGTCAATGACATTGAAGTACTCAACGATGCTACCCTATTGTTTTACAAAGGTCGAATTGTCAATGTTGGTAGCAACATTGCATTGCCTTCTGGCACTGTGATTTTAGATTACAAAAACAAGCACATCTACCCTTCTTTTGTTGACTTGTATAGCAACTATGGTCAACCTGCAGTGGAGCAAGCGCAATGGTCTCCCTTTCCCAATCCCGATCGCAATAGAAAAGGCGCATATGGTTGGAATGATGCCATTCACGCCGATTATGCAGCTAGCTACCATTTCAACTACGATGAAGCCGCCGCCAATGATTTGATCAAAGCAGGCGTTGGTGCTGTCGTCACGCATCGCAAAGATGGGATTGTGAGAGGAAGCGGAGCATTGGTTGCACTAGATGACAACGAGAATATGGCCCTACTCCAATCCAATGTTGCCGGTCATTACTCTTTTGAAAAAGGAAGCAGCAAGCAAGAGTATCCATCCAGTTTAATGGGTTCCATTGCACTTTTGCGCCAAACCTACTTTGATGCAGAGTGGTACAAAAATCAGGGCATTCAACAAGAACGAAATCTTAGCTTAGAGTCATTTTTACAATTACAGCAATTCCCCTCTTTTTTTGAAACCGATGACAAATGGAACGTCATGCGTGCCGACAACATTGGCGATGAGATGAAGGTGCAATACATCTTCAAGGGTTCTGGAAATGAATACCAAAGAATCCAAGAAATTTCCGCAACCAAAGGATCGTTTATTCTTCCTGTAAATTTTCCGGGACCTTATGATTTGATCGATCCTCTTCTAGCCAGACAAATACCCCTTGAAGAATTGAAACATTGGGACTGGGCTCCCGCCAACGCTTCATCGCTCAAGCAGGCTGCTGTTCCTTTTGCGTTTACCACTGATGGACTGGAAGACAAGGCTTCTTTCTTATCCAACATTAGAAAGGCAGCCAGATATGGCCTTGACGAATCCGATGTGATTCGCGCTTTGTGCAAAAATCCTGCGCAATGGATTAACGCCTATGACCAATTGGGTAGCCTTGAAAAAGGCAAATGGGCCAATTTCATCATCACCAGTGAACCCCTACTTTCTAAAAAATGTAAGATTGAAGAAAACTGGGTAATGGGAAAAAAACATGAGGTCAACGTTACCCATGAAAATCCTTGGCTGGGAACATACGCGCTACAGACCGATAAAAATCAGGATTTAAAAATTGTTGTAGAAGACAAACCTCAAGGCGTTCTAGCCATGTGGATTCAAGGCCAAGATACATTGTCTCTAAATAGCACTGTTAAAACAGATGACTCCCGCATCACCATTTCATTAACTCCTAAAAATGACAGTTCTAACGTTTCACAACAATACCTCAGTTTGCAAAAACTCAACAACAGTGTAACGGGTTGGTTGTTGATTGCTCAAAATGGCGACAGCAAGAACATAACAGTAAACGGAAAATTTGAGCCAAAAATCATTGAAACCGATACCACCACCGAAGTCATTGAAGAGTGGATCAACCCCATTACGGAAATGACATACCCTTTCGGAGCATACGGTAGAACTGAATTGCCGAAGCAAGAAACGGTATGGATTAAAAATGGAACCTTGTGGACCAATGAAAAAGAAGGAATTGTTCAAGGTGATCTTTTAATTCAAAATGGCAAAATTCTTCAGATTGGAAAAGTAACCCCACCCTCCGGGATAAAATTCACCACCATTGACGCTACTGGAAAACACATTACCTGCGGTATCATAGATGAACATAGCCACATTGCATTGATGTCCGTGAATGAGCACGCCCAAACGTCCAGCGCAGAAGTTGAAGAGTCCCGTGTGGTTTGGCCGGAAGACATTGACATTTATCGACAATTGGCTGGTGGTGTAACTGCCTCACAACTGCTCCATGGTAGTGCCAACGCCATCGGCGGACAAAGCGCATTGATTAAGACCAGATGGGGTGTCAATCACGAACAAATGCTCATCGAAAACGCTCCAGGTTTTATCAAGTTTGCACTTGGAGAAAACGTCAAGCACAGCAACGCTGGAGACTTTAACAGCATTCGTTTTCCTCAAACCAGAATGGGCGTGGAACAGGTGTACTATGATCATTTCCACCAAGCCCGTGAATATGGCAACGAATGGAAAAATTACAACTTGTCTTTAAAGTCAAAAACAAAATTACCCAAGCCAAGGGTTGACTTGGAGAAGCAAGCTTTGTTAGAAATATTAGAAGGAAAGCGATTCATCACTTGTCACAGTTACGTTCAAAGTGAAATCAACATGCTGATGCACATGGCGGACAGCATGGGCATCAAGATAAACACCTTCACCCATATTTTAGAGGGATATAAAGTAGCAGACAAAATGAAAGCCCATGGTGCTGCAGCTTCGTCCTTCAGCGATTGGTGGGCATATAAAATGGAGGTGCGCGATGCCATCCCATACAATGGAGCGCTAATGCACCGTGAAGGAATTGTTGTTGCCTTCAATTCAGATGATGCTGAAATGGCCAGAAGATTAAACCAGGAAGCTGCTAAAGCGGTCAAATATGGAAATATCTCTGAAGAAGAAGCGTGGAAATTTGTGACCCTCAACCCTGCAAAAATGTTACATCTAGACAATAGAATGGGCTCATTGAAAGTTGGCAAAGATGCAGATGTTGTCATTTGGAACAACAGCCCATTGAGCGTTTATG
The DNA here is from genome assembly GCA_947442505.1 of Flavobacteriales bacterium. Lineage (GTDB taxonomy): Bacteria > Bacteroidota > Bacteroidia > Flavobacteriales_D > Sanyastnellaceae > CAMCTV01. Next base: position 35,547 of record CANEVR010000006.1, read on the forward strand.
CCATGGCTGAAAAAACATATGTGGATGGGCGCTGCTATTTTGATCGTGAAGAGGATGGCTTCTTGCACCAAGAAGAGTGGAATGACCGCAAAGCCTTGATGGATGCCATGCAAAAAGCCATCATCAATGGAGAAACGCCACAAAAGCCAAAAGGAAGAAAACGCCGTCACTTCCATTGTGACAGCACCGGAAATTTGTATCACTTTGAAGAACACGACCATGAGAACCACCACTAAGATTTTAAGCATTTGCTTTGCACTGATAAGCTGCATCGCGCAAGCGCAATATTCTCCCGCACCTCAGCAATCCAAGTCTGTTCTCATCATGAATGTGGTGGCACACTTGGGCAATGGTCAAGTTTTGGAAAACGCTGCCATTGGATTTAAACAAGGAAAGATAGAATTGGTGGCGGATGCAAGAACCATTCGCTTGGCGCCCGATGCCTACGAGGAAATCATCCAAGCCGACGGAAAACACTTGTATCCTGGTTTTATTGCACCAGCCATAAACCTTGGGTTAATCGAAATGGAGGCCGTTCGCGCTACCAGTGACTTCTATGAAGTAGGTGATTACAATCCCCACATTCGATCACTCATCGCCTTTAATACTGATTCAGAGATATTGCCTACCGTGCGGAGCAACGGTGTTTTGATTACACAAGTAACACCAAAAGGAGGGACCATCTCAGGCACTTCGTCAGTGGTGCACCTCGATGCTTGGAATTGGGAAGATGCCGTCATTAGGGCCAACGATGGAATACACGTCCATTGGCCTTATCCCTACCAACGTTCCTCTGGTGGCCTGGAGAGCAATAAAAATTATTCGGATGAGGTGAGCCAATTGGGCCTGTTCTTTGAAGCTTCCAGAGCCTATTGCGGCATGCCCCAACACAATGAAGTGGATCCCAGAATGGAGGCCATGTGCCCGGTTATTGATGGAAATTCCACTTGGTATGTCCATGCTGATGACGAGCGTCAAATCACTGAATCGGTGCGTTTCAAGCAAAACCACAAGATACCAGAAATGGTCATCGTTGGTGGATCTGATGCCGCGTGGGTGGCGCCATTGCTCAAAGAAAACAACATCCCTGTGATGATTCCCCGCGTTCACAGTTTGCCTCGCTTTTCAGGAGATGAAATTGACGCGCCATACACTTTGGCTAAGCGACTGAATGAGGCAGGAGTTCTTTTCTGTTTCCAAAACGCCGGAGATATGGAGGCCATGAATTCGCGCAACCTACCCTTCTTGGCAGGAACTGCAGTTGGATACGGTCTACCTTATGAAGCTGCTGTTAAAGCGTTAACATTGGATGCTGCCAAAATTCTTAAGATTGACGCCCAATATGGAAGCGTTGAGTTGGGAAAAAGTGCGACATTCTTTATTTCTGAAGGAGATGCATTGGACATGAAAACCAATAACATCGTGCGCGCATTCATTGATGGTCGAGATATCACCATCCGCAACAAACAAGTGGACTTGTACGAGAAATACCAAAGGAAGTACGGTCAAATCAAATAACTTCCATCACTTGCGTTAACGTTACAGTGTTGATTATTCTCTCAAACGAGCAAATAATCAAGGGACTTGTGAATTTTCTTTGGTACTGCTAATCATTACGCATGAATGTCATTGTACCCATGGCGGGCATGGGCAAGCGCCTTCGCCCGCATACTTTAACCACTCCCAAACCACTGATTCACGTGGCTGGCAAGCCCATTGTCCAACGATTGGTGGAGGAAATTTGCCAAGTAAGTGATCAAAAAGTGGAGCACATCGCCTTCGTCACCGGACGATTTGGTGAAGCTGCTGAGCAACACTTGCTTGAGGTAGCCAACACCTTGGGCGCCAAGGGAAGCATCCATTACCAAGACCAAGCTTTGGGAACAGCACACGCTGTTCTCTGCGCAGCAGAACACCTGGAAGGTCCTGTTACCGTTGCCTTTGCCGATACCCTGTTCAAAGCCAATTTCGAATTGGATCAAAATGCAGATGGTGTCTTGTGGGTTCAAAAAATTGACGATCCCAGACAGTTTGGTGTAGTTGTCACAGATGACAACGGAAAAATTTTGGAGTTCGTAGAAAAACCACAACAATTTGTCAGTGACTTGGCCATGATTGGTATTTATTACTTCAAAGATGGTCAGTGGCTGAGAAGGGAATTGGAATATTTGGTGAACAATAACATCACCAATGGTGGCGAATATCAATTGCCTGATGCTTTGCGCAATATGATGAAACAAGGAGCCCTATTCACACCCGGTACGGTGAATGATTGGATGGACTGCGGCAACAAGTCTGCTGTGGTAGAAACCAATCAAAAAATATTGGGTTATGAACCTCAATATGCACAGGCAATCACTCTGGGAGAAAACAGTCAGGTTATTCCACCATGCTTCATTGCGGATGATGTTGTCCTTAAAAATGCAGTAGTTGGTCCCTACGTATCACTAGAAAAAGGGGTTAAAATCATCAACTCAAAAATCGAAAATGCCATTGTCAATGCACAAACCGTCATTGCAGAATCCAATATAGAAAATGCCATGATTGGTTCACATTGTCACATCAGGCATTATTCAGGCGATTTAAATTTGGGTGATTATTCCACCGTAGGCAGCATTGAATAAATACATCCTACATATCATTCTCGCGTCAATACTGGTGTTCAGCAGTTGTGCTAAAAAACAAACCAGTATTTTTCTTTCAAAGGAAAAGGCAAAAGAAGCCAACGACCAATTTTTCAAAGGCATTGAAATGAAAAACAATGCCAAATGGGAATTGTCCGTCAAAGCCTTTGAAGACTATCTGGTTATTTTGCCCAATGAAGCCGCAGCACACTATGAAATTGCAAGGATACAGAGGGAACAATTGTTGATTCCTGAAATGGCCCTAACACACGCCAGGCGTGCCGCAGAGCTGGACAAAAACAACAAATGGTATGGCCTTGAATACGCCCGTTGTTTGGGAGCCAATAATCAGTGGCCACAAAGCATCAAACAGTACCAAGCACTCATCAAACATGACCCCAATTGGACACTACCCATTCTTGAACTCTCTGAAACTTGCGCCAGAAATGGAGAAATCAGACAGTCCATTGAAGCCCTCGATCAATTGGAAAAAGTCAACGGTATAGATCCCTATATCTCACATCTAAAACAAGAACTGTATATACAATTAAAAGATTTGGAAGCCGCCGGTCTAGAGTTAGAAAAATTAGCATTGGCATTTCCTGAACAAACAGAATTTACGCTACAAGCTGCTGAATTTTATTTGGGAATAAATGCCAATGATCGAGCTTTAAACCTCATCAATAAAAATCCACACACTCCGGAAAGTCAGAAAGCGTTTCTTCAATACAAAATCCTTTCTAAAGATCCAAAGGCGCATCCCCAAGACATCCTAATTGCACTAGATAAAGCACTAGACATGCCCGGAATAGAGATAGATCAACGCATCAATGCTCTGGCACCTTTTGTTTATAGCGAAAATATTCAAGAAGAGTGGAAATCCATCATTGAACGTTGTATTGAAAAAACAACTGTCGCATATCCAAGTGAGGCCAAAGCATTTTCACTGGCGGGTGATTTCTATGCTTTGAACGATAAAAAAACCAAAGCCGTTGAGGCGTATCTCATTACTGTAAAGCTTGACCCTTCCAAAAAAGTGGTTTGGACAGCTTTGTTGGGCATGTTTGAAGAAGACCCCAGCTCTTCGCCAATGCAGTACTATGATCTTTCTCAAGAAGCCTGTAACCTTTTCCCTTTTGCAGCAGAATTCAGGAACCAAGCGGCACAGGCGCTTTTCAGAATGGGCGAATTTCAAGTGTGCATTGAAGAATGCGATGCAGGCCTAGCCATTGTCCTAGACGATGCCAAAAATGAATCCGGGCTGTACCTCATGAAATTATTCAGTCTGGCAGCAATAGGCGATAAAACTAAGGCGCGAAAGCAAGGCGAAATCATGATGAAAAAGATGAGTACGCTGAGCACAATGACGGTTCTACAATTGGGATGGATTGATGCATTTTTCACTCTGAACATTCCAGGACTTGAAGAGCAAATAATCGTACTCATCAACAATCAAATTCCAGGATATGAAATAACGCTTCACGCCATGCGAATGAGCAAAGGAGAAAACATTTCAGAATCAGAATTCGAAAAAAATAGCTTCTTTGATGCCTTAAACGCAGCAAAGTATTTCACCCAGAAAAAAGACAATGCCACTGCGTGCAAATTCTTAACGGAAGCCAAGAAGAAAATGCCATACAACACTTGGCTGAATCAAATCAATCCAGAATGTCCTTAAAGTTCTTTGCCCTCACCTTGTGTTCAATATTCATCCTCATGGGTTGTCAATCATCCAAAGGACTAAGCACTGGTGAAGAAAACATTCGCCCAAAGCCCGCCATGACCGTCCTTAAGCAAAATGAAAAAAGTTGGACAGAATACAAGCAACTTGGAATGAAAATCGAAGGATTTACAAAAAAAGCAGAAGACAACATTGAATTCAAAGCCAATGTCCGAATTAAAAAAGACAGCGCTATTTGGATGAGTTTTTCACCAGCTTTAGGAATAGAAGTGGCACGGGTTCTAATCCTTGAGGACAGCTTAAAAGTACTATCTAAAATTCCAGATAATAAATTTGCCTACATCAGTGATATTGATTCATTGGAAGAATTCTTGCATTTCGAATTTGATTTGGAAGATTTGGAAAGCATCATGAGTGGAAGACCTGTAGGTATAGATCGCATTGGAGGAAAGTTCAAATCTGATATTGACGATAATCAATACCTCATCTCCACCAGATACAAAAGACGCATTAAAAAATCAATGGCCATTCTGAACCAAAATCCAGATACATTGGAAACAGATGACGACCGAATCAGAAACAGAGAAAAAAGAAGGCAACACAGACTTGAGGAAGACGGCCTTATCCTTTCTAAATATTGGTTTGAGAACGAGCACTATCATCTCAACAGATGTGTATTTCAAGACCTCATGAACAACAGGGTAATTGAAATAAAATACAACTCTTGGAGCTTTGATGAAAACGAAGAAAAGCAAAACGCTTATCCTGGTCAAGTGGAAATCATCGTGACAGACAAAGAGAAACAATTTATATTCGGCTGGAACGTTAACAAATGGGTCACCGATCGAACTTTTGAATATCCCTTTGAGGTTCCAGAAGGTTACGAAGTGAAAAAGAAATTATGAGAAAACTGTTGCACTTTTTTATCATTGTTTCGAGCATCCTTACTGGTGTTCTGGTCAGTCAATGGATGCTAGCGCAAAACAAAAAAGAATTGCTCAAAACCCAGCGGGATGAGATAACGGCCAAAATCAAGGAAACCAAGGCCATGATCGCTGATTCTGAAAAGAAACAAAAACTAACGGCCAATCAAATTGCCGTCCTCAATGAGCAAATTCGGTATAGGGAAAACATGATTGACAACATCGATGGCGAGTTGGGGCAATTGGACGTGACCATTCAGCAGGAACAAAACCAAATCGTTCAATTGGAATTTCAATTGGAATCACTCAAGTCTGAATATGCCAAAATGGTTTACCAAGCTTACAAAAACCGAAGCACCTACAACAGTATCGTTTTTATTCTAAGTGCCGATGACTTTTATCAAGCGTACAAGCGTTACAAAATCATGCAAGCCCTGTCAGAAGGGCGACAGAAGCAGGTAGAGATTATTCAAGAAACAGAACAAACTTTAAAGGATAAGATCAACGAGCTGAAATACAGCAGACACGAAGCCTTGGCACTAAAACAAGAGCAGGAGGTGGTGAAATCAGAAATCAATCAAGACCGCCAAACGCAACAAGAGAAGTTGGGAAAACTCAAAAAGGAAGAAGGTAAACTTCGTGCACAACAAAAAAAGCTGGATGGGGATCGAAAGAAATTAAGCAGTAAAATTCAAGACATCATCAACCGAGAATTGGCAGCCGAAAGAAAAAAAGAAGAAGAGAAAATAAAAAAACTTACCGCTATCAACACGGCCAAGAAGCCAGAAACTCCCAAAGGAGAAATGCCAAAGGCGCCATTGGCAACCAAAACAGAAACCAAAAGCACAGCCATTACATTGGCACCTGAAGTTATTGCATTAAATAGCAACTTTGAAACCAACAAAGGAAATTTACCATGGCCAGTGGCACAAGGCACCATCACATCAAGATTTGGCAAACACAATCATCCAAGCCTTGATGACATTGTATTAAACAACAATGGGGTTGATTTTACAACCAAACAAGGTGAGAACGTATTGTGTGTATTTGGCGGAAAGGTGACCTCTGTATTCAGCATACCCGGTGCAGGCTACAACATTATTGTCACCCATGGAACGTACAAGACCGTTTATTCAGGATTGGCTCAAGTTAGCGTTAAGGTGGGGGATAAAGTCAATTCCAAACAATCATTGGGCAATGTAGGAATGACCGACGACGAGGCAGTACTTCACTTTGAATTGTGGTCAGTAAACAGTACCAAAGGAACTGCGCAAAATCCCGAATCTTGGATCAAACGCCGTTAGTCTCAAAACTGCGGTTTCCACTAAGACCCCCGGTATGCACCAAGAGAACATCAACTCCTAGTGGATTGGTTAAAGGTCCATTTGCTATAGCATAAGCCATTTTTGCAGAGTAAACACGATCCCATTTAAACCCCTTCCTATCTTCCTCTTCCATCCAATCTATCAATTCCGCCTGTATCTTTCCAAAACCACCCCAGCGATCATCGCCATATACTTCCAAGCGCTCCATCACCTCCTCCACCGCCTCTGCATCATGCAATACCCACCGCAATTTTTGACGAACCATTTCCCGCATTTCTGATGCACTCAACTTCAATCCAAAAAAAGCATGCACCTTATGATGCGTTGTACTCAATAACAAACCAGCTGCTGATGTTCCTGTGCCAGCACATATACAGAAATCAGAATATTGTTCTTTGTCCTTAGGGGATAACAACTCCATACACCCCATAATACCCAGATAATTGGCACCGCCCTCAGGAATAAAATAAGCATGTGGATAATGATCGTGCAACCAGACCTTGAAATCTTCTGTTCCGCGCTCGTCATACAAGGCCGTATCAATAGGAACAACTTCCATTCCCTCCTGCTCGCAATCTCTCATCACCAAAGTAGGTTGTTCTTTGTGCCAAAAACCCCGCACCAATCCCACAGAAGACATTCCATTGTTTCGGGCATATTGGGCAGTGGCCAACAAATGATTGCTCCATGCACCTCCCATGGTAATAATGGTGTCAAAGCCCTTCTGTACTGCATCTTGTACATTGTACAATAACTTAAAACGCTTATTCCCTGACTCCCATTCTGGCAGGTGCCAGGCTTGACGCAGGGTGTAATTCACGCTGGATTGTTGTGTCTCAACAATCCATTTCTCATATCTCCATTGAACTGATTCCATTTTGGGTTGTTGTTTAACGCGCTATATCATTACTTTACAAGCATGCAATCCAACCGCAATATACCCCGAGAAGAAGGTGATTATTACTACACCGAAGAGGGATTTATTGTTTTTACAGAACAATACCATCTGAAACGCGGCCATTGTTGTCAAAGTGGATGCAAGCACTGCCCATATGGTTTTGATAAAAAGACAGGGAAGGTGAAGAAGAAGTAGTGAATTGGGGTAGTCCCGGATTCTTGATGGCTCCAGCCGCAGCGCATACTCACCTCACCTCATCCAATATCTCCAACACCGTTCTAAACGCCGCACAGTGTTGTCCAAATTTCTCGTTATGATCCGCCTGCAATGCCGTGGCAAACTCCTCTCGGTAGCGTGTCAAATCCCCCGAACTCGCACAGACATACTGCACCGCGTATGTAATGCCCCCTTCCTCAAAATCCAATACCCGACAGATCCGATTTTCCAGAAACATTCCAGTAGCCATCACGTCCGGTATGTGAACACTTTTCATCCACTCCAACCAGGTCTCATGCACCGCCTCATCCACTGAAACAGTGACGTTGTACAATACTTTATTCATTTGTCAAAAATGAGGCATCTTATTGGTCCTTCAAAGATTATATTTGTACAAATTAAAAATGATGACTGGTATTTTACACTTACATTCTTTTCTGCGTTATGTCGCAGTGTTCTTGATCATCTGGACCATCGTTCATGCTTTCATGAACATGAAAAAGAAAGAAGCTGCTCCTAGCAAGTGGTCCATGCTCAGCATGCTTGTTGTACACACTCAATTTATTCTGGGCTTGGTACTTTGGTTTCAAAAGTTTTCTGCAGTTTCAGGAACTCCAGAAATGAAACTTCCTGAGAATCGCTATTTTATCATGGAACATTCCATGATGATGTTGATTGCCATCGCACTCATTACTTTGGGCCATATCAAAGGGAAAAGAGCGGCTGACAGTGCAACGCGATACAAAACGATTTTCCGCTTCTTTTTGATTGGCTTCATCATCATGATGGCCATGATTCCTTGGCCTTTCTTGTCCTTTGCTCCTGTCCGTGGTTGGTTCTAATATGAGGTCACTGATTTTAATCGGGCTTTCATTCGTTGTCTTTTCTTGCAACAATGGTAATGCTCCTCAACAGGAAACTGCCGTAAACGCCAAAGACATTTATACTACTCGCTGTGCGGGATGTCACGGATTGGACGGTCAGTTGCAAATGTCTGGAGCCAAAGCATTGCCCGCTTCAACGTTGAAAAAAGAAGAGGTGGTGACACAAATACAAATGGGAAAAGGCAACATGCCCCCATTCGATAGTCGTCTTTCTCCGCAAGAAATTAAGGCGGTGGCGGATTATGTTATTCAAATGCGCCCCCATTAATCCATGGCCAAACTAGTAGAAACGGCCAAGCCACAGGAGACCTGTGTATTGGTGGGCATCATCACCCAAACGCAAACCAAACGCCTGCTTACTGAGTACTTAGATGAATTGGCCTTCTTGGCTGAGACAGCCAATGCCCAGACTTTGGAACGCTTTACACAATCCCTTCCCCACCCTGATTCTAGAACTTTTGTGGGAACAGGTAAAATTGAGGAAATCAAAAACTACGTGCATGAGCACGATGTGGACATGGTCATTTTTGATGACGAATTGGCCCCATCACAATTGCGCAATTTGGAGCAGGTTTTCAATATTGAAGACAAAAAGGTCAAAGTATTGGACCGGAACAACCTCATCTTGGACATCTTTGCCCGCCGAGCACGCACCGCCCATGCCAAGGTGCAGGTAGAATTGGCGCAATACCAATATTTGCTGCCCCGCCTAACCCGAATGTGGTCGCATTTGGAACGTCAAAAAGGAGGTATCGGTATGCGTGGTCCTGGAGAACAAGAAATTGAAACCGACCGACGCATCGTTCGTGACCGCATCTCCTTCTTGAAAAAAGAATTGGCCGTCATTGATCGCCAAAAGAAAACACAACGCAGCAACAGAGGCGATATGCCCCGCTTGGCCCTTGTCGGCTATACCAACGTGGGCAAATCTACTTTGATGAACGCCTTGAGTAAAAGCGATGTTTTTGCAGAAAACAAACTCTTTGCTACACTAGATACCACAGTTCGCAAAATTGTACTAGAAAACAAACCATTCTTACTCACAGATACCGTTGGTTTTATCCGAAAACTTCCACACGATTTGATTGAATCTTTCAAATCTACTTTGGATGAGGTAAGAGAAGCCGACATCCTCATTCATGTGGTAGATGTCTCCCATCCCCAATTTGAAGACCATATCCGAGTGGTGAACGACACGCTCAAAGACATCGATTGCGGTGATAAGAAATCCCTCCTGCTCTTCAATAAAATGGATGCCTTTCACCCAGAGCACGACGAAGCCAGCCTAGAAGAGCCGATGAGCAAAGAAGAAACATTGTTGTATTTAAAGAAAACATGGATGGCCAAAATGCAATCCGATGTTCTCTTCATTTCTGCTCAGAATAAAATCAATTTGGATGAATTACGGGCTTGGATCGTTGATCACATTTGATCACACGGCCTCATCTCCCTTTTTCATTTTGATGTCGTTCACAAAGGTTTTGATTTTTTGTTCGTCCTCCAACTTACACACCAAAAGTGTATTGCCAGAATCCACGACAATGTAACCATTCAATCCATGTAAGACCACCTGCTTGTTGTCTGGCATGTGTACGACATTGTTGCTGCAATTGTACAAACTCACATTCTTTCCTACCACACCATTGCGGTGTTCATCGTGCTTCAATTGTCCGTGCAATGAGCCCCAAGTGCCCAAATCACTCCAACCGAAATCACTCAACACCACATTGACATTCTTGGCTTTTTCCATGATTCCATAATCAATGCTGATGTTCTCACAGGCTGAATACATGCCATTGATAAAGGCCTGCTCCTGCGGGGTTCCGTAAACGGATTGACCCTCAGTAAAAGCTTTATTCATGTCTGGTAAAAACTGCTCAAATGCCGCAACGATAGAACCCACTTTCCAAATGAAAATCCCGCTGTTCCATGAAAAATCACCACTGGCCAAAAAGTCCTTGGCCAATTCCAAATCGGGTTTTTCAGTAAAGGTTTTCACACGCTTTACACGATCATTGATGGCCGCTGCATCGTCCGCCCATTGGATATAACCGTAACCGGTATCAGGTCGTGTGGGTTTAATGCCCAAAGTCACCAGCTGTCCTTTCTCTGATTGATCAAAAGCAATTTGAATGGTCTCTTCGAACTGCGTTGTATTTAAAATCAAATGATCTGAAGGAGCTACCACCATGCGCGCATCTGGATTGGCTGCCTGAATGCGGTGAGCGGCATAAGCGACACAGGGCGCAGTGTTGCGCATGAAAGGCTCACACAAAATTTGATTAGCGGCCAATTCCGGCAATTGCTGATGAACCAAGTCGCGGTAGCGCTCATTGGTAACAATCAATATATTCTCCGTTGGACATAGTGTTCTGAATCGATCAAAAGTCTGCTGGATGAGGGTTCGGCCAACACCCAAAATATCGTGAAATTGCTTTGGAAAAGCAGTGCGGCTCATGGGCCAGAACCGAGAGCCGATTCCACCTGCCATGATCACGCAATAGTTGTTCTTGTTCATTGTTAAATAAAGGTACAAAAGTAATACATCCGCGTGTTGTGGATGATCACAGAATCGTCAGGATTCTGAGGTCTCCCTCCCGTCTGATTTGCCAGGTAATGGGTGATTCATAAAAAGGCTGCCCCAGCGCAGGCCATTCCACAAAATGATAGTCCGCCGTTTCCAACAAATCCTGAAATCCAATCTCCATCAACTCCTCTGCATTCTTAATGCGGTACAAATCATAATGATGAACCGTCTGCCCGCTGGGAGTTCGGTAAACATTGCAAATGCTGTACGTGGGGCTACTCACATCATGAATCCCCCATTGTTTTAGAATTTGAGATATCAAAGTGGTCTTACCTGTTCCCATCTCCGCATCCAACAGCACAACGGCCTTAGGGGGTAACTGCGCAACCAGCAATTGGGCCACTGACGCTATCTGATCAAGGGAATATTCAAACTGGCTCATTTGGCTTGTAATACAACAAAAGGAATCAGTACCTCTTCCAAACTAATCCCACCGTGTTGGAATGTATTGCGGAAGTGGGTAACAAAGTGATTGTAATTGTTGGGGTAAACAAAATACCCTTTGGACTTGGCAAATACATATGAACTGCTCAACTGTGGTCTTGGCAAATGGGCCGCGGCAGGATCTTTCACTTCAAAAACATCCTTTGCATTATAATTCAAATTTTTACCAACCTTATAACGCAAATTGTTATTGGTTGCCTTGTCGCCAACAATCTTGATGGGGTCTTCCACCCGAACCGTTCCATGGTCGGTTGTAATGATGACACGCGCCTTTTGCTCCGCCATTTTTTCCAACATCTCACGCAAAGGACTGTGCTCAAACCAAGATTTCGTCAGGGACAAATACGCCGGTGTATCTTCCGCCAACTCTTTGATGACTTCCATCTCACTTCGCGCATGGCTCAGCATGTCTACAAAATTGTACACAATGACATTCAAATCATTTTGCTTCAAATTGGAGATTTGATCCACCAATTTTTTTCCAAACTGATTTTGCACAACTTTGTGGTAACTGGTCTTGACATTCATTCCCAAACGTTTCAATTGCGCTTGAAGGAAGTCATGCTCATGTTCATTTTTTGACCCCTCTTCATCCTCCTCCTTCCACCATTGGGAATGCAGTTTTTGCATCTCCGTGGGCAACAATCCAGAAAACATAGCATTTCGCGCATACATTGTAGCTGTTGGCAAAATGGAGTAATAGATGTCTTCTTCTTCTGTTCTAAATAAATCTTTCAAGAAAGGCGCTATGACTTTCCATTGATCATACCGCAAATTGTCAATGACCACCCAATACAAGGGTTGGCCGGGCTGAACCAAGGATTTTATTTTCTTATTGAACAACGTGTGTGACATGACAGGCGCCTCAGTCTTGGCATTGATCCAATCCAAATAACGCTGCTCGTAAAACTTGACAAATTGTTGATTGGCTTCAATCTTTTGCGTCTGCAAAATTTCTTTCATCGATTCCTCACTGGTTTGGGACAACTCTGTTGTCCAATAAACCAATTTTTTCATGAACTCCTTCCATTCATCCGCATTCATGGACTGACCCAACTGCATGGAGATTTCACGAAATTCCTGACGATAATCTTGGGTGGTTTTCTCCTGAATCAAGCGCTTATCATCCAAATTTTTCTTGATGCTCAATAGAATTTGGTTGGGATTCACGGGCTTGATGAGGTAGTCGGCAATTTTGGAACCGATGGCGTCTTCCATGATGTGCTCTTCCTCACTTTTGGTAATCATCACCACTGGAATGTCGGCATTCAATGCCTTGATCTCCTGAAGGGCTTGCAAACCGGAGATACCGGGCATATTCTCATCCAAAAAAACCAAGTCGAACGAACGTTCCTTGACCAAGGATACGGCCTCTCGTCCGTTGTTTACTGTAGTCACATCATATCCTTTTTGCTCTAAAAACAGCACATGCGGTTTGAGCAATTCAATCTCATCGTCCGCCCACAATATCATTGGTTTCATTGACTTCATCAACGCAAAGGTAGGGGGATTATTGCGCAAAAAATACAAGATTGGATCAATCAAATTGGGACCTATGCGAACCCTACAAAATATCAAAACTTGTAATTTTTGCAAGTTTTGATATTATTGAGTACTTTTGTTCATCATGCAGACCATTCCTCGAAAACAATACTTAAGTAAGCTCATGTCCTTTAAAGACAAGGATTTGATTAAAGTTGTAAGCGGCCTAAGACGCTCTGGAAAATCTACACTGCTTCAACTTTTTCAAAAAGAGCTCCAAAAAAAAGGCATTGGAAAAAAACAAATTCACGTTTACAATTTTGAGCTTCCTGAAAATTACGTCAACAAAGATTGGTATGCAATCTATCAAGAAATCAAAAGCCATTTGCATTCGCAAAAAATGAATTACATCTTTTTAGATGAAGTTCAAAACATTCCATTTTTCGAAAAACTAGTTGATGGATTGTTTGCCAATGATCTTACCGATTTATACATAACAGGATCTAATGCATTCCTACTCAGCAGCGAACTCGCTACTTTGCTCGGAGGAAGACATATTGAAATTTCAATTTTGCCCTTTTCCTTTGAAGAATATCTCACTGCCAGAGAAATCGATACCAAAAATCGATACCTCAACTTTGAGTCATTATTCTTCGACTATGTGAATGAAACATCATTGCCAAAAGGAGTTGATTTGCGTGAAGAGGGATATGATAAAATATATGAATACCTAGAAGCCATTTATAGCACCATCATTGAAAAAGACATCACCACTCGTCACCAAATCAATGATAAAAGAGCTTTTGGCAACATCATCCGATACCTTGCTTCTCATGTTGGAAGTAAATTATCTCCTAGTAACATTTCTAAATCGCTGACATCGGATAATCAAGCGATACACCATAAAACGGTTGAAAAATATCTTGAATACCTTACTGCCAGTTTCGTCTTTTACAAAGTCAATCGATTTGATTTAAAAGGTAAAAAATTACTAGCAACCCAAGAAAAATACTACTTGGTGGACCCTGGTTTGATGAATATTCTTATTGGTAAAGAAAACAACCGCGATCGCGGACATATCCTCGAAAACGTCGTTTACCTGGAACTGCTTCACCGGGGGTATAAAGTTTGGACAGGATCAGCTCGAGACCATGAGGTAGATTTTGTTTGCAAAAATCCTTCAGGAGAAATCATTTACTACCAAGTTGCTTGGCAACTCTCCAATACAGAAACCATTGAAAGAGAGTTTAACGCACTAGAAAAAATCAAAGACAATTTTCCAAAATATGTCTTAAGTACCGACTCGTTTTTAATAGACAGAAGTGGCATTGATCATATCAATGTTTTCCAATGGTTATTGGATAAATGATGTGACTGGTTAATCAGATTATTGCGCCACAAACCACTTCCGCACTTCGCGGGTCATGGGTGCCAAGCTCAAATGATCGCTGACTTCGGCAGCATTGCGCACACTGCCATCTTTCATTTTGATGAGAATAATGTCTCCGCTTTGGCTGTAAGCGCGATTGGCCGCTTCGCCGGTCATCACAAAATAAGCCGCCTCGTGCTCCCCTATTCCTCGCTCCTTAGCCACTTCCGTAATCCGAGCTTGAAGTGCTTCGGGTGAAATGGGTTCAGTAAGAATTTGTATTTTAAACAACTTTCGTTGCACCAATTTCTGGGACAATTCCTTTAGGACAACATCATCATGGTGTTGCCAAACTTTTAGAGCACTGAGGACATCTTGGTCGTCCAATTCCAAAAAGGTGCTCAATGCTTTTGGATGCTCGAAAAAAGTAGTTTTGGTAAAATTTTGTTGCAAGAAAAACGCCAATGCAGGCGTACTCCACACCGATTGACCTTGCTCCACCAACTCCTTGGCCCGCTTGAGTACATTGACCAACATGTATTCCGCACTCAATACCGTCTTGTGCAAATACACTTGCCAGTACATAAATCTTCTGGCGACAATGAATTTCTCAATGCTATAGATGCCTTTTTCTTCGACGACCAATTGATTGTCCACCACATCCATCATTTTGATGATGCGCTCGCTGCCCACTTGACCTTCTACAACACCAGAGAAGAAACTATCACGAGCCAGGTAATCCAATCGATCCATATCCAACTGGGAACTGACCAAGCTGTGCAGAAAAGCTTTGGGATGTTTGTTGTTAAAGATGTCAATGGCCAATTGCAAACCACCATGGAGTTCGCGGTTCATTTGGTCCATCAAGCCTGCGCTGATGTCCTCATGGTGCACACCACCGACAATGCTGTGTTCCAAGGCGTGACTATAGGGTCCATGACCGATATCATGCAGCAGAATAGCAGCCAAAAGACCTTCTTCTTCCGCTTTGGTGATTTCAACGCCGCGCACGCGCAACTCATCCACTGCATTTTGCATCAAGTGCATCGCACCAAGGGCATGTTGAAAACGATTGTGAATCGCACCGGGATAAACCAAGTGACTCAATCCCAATTGGCTGATGCGGCGCAGACGCTGAAAAGCCGGATGATTGATAAGTTGAAAAATAAATGGATGGCGAATCGTGATAAAACCGTAGACCGGATCGTTGATTATTTTTCGGAAGAGTTGAGTCATGGTAATGGTTGAATCAGGTACAAAGATAATGGGAAGTTCCGCCACTCCGAAGCTAGCAGCTCAACAGAAAGAAAAACAGAAACAGAGCGAAAAAGAATGACAACTTGACTCCTCATCCCTTCATCACCTCATCAACTTCTCACCACGCATAGGTCACCGCAACATCCACGGACATGCTGCCAGAAGAAAAGGTCAGCACACTGGGGAAAAGAGAGCCTGATTGATAAGGTTTGAATGGAACCACGCCCATTTGATCATCGGGGTTGATAAAGGTTCCACCGTCGTTGTCGTAAAGAACAACGTTATAGGTCATGGTGGGGTAGAGAATATCGATGGGAGTAGTGGGATTAAAACTGTATGAACCAGTGGCCGCAGCATCTTCATAGTAGGTGGTGGCTCGCCAGATTTCATTGGTGGTGCTTTCACCGGTAATGGCAATGTAAATATCCCCGCTGTTGCCGATATCCCATTGGCTGCCGTTGGGATCATTGGCAGCAAAGCTTTTGACCGTCACCTTGGTAATGGTCATTTTCACCGGTGTTTTCTCGACATCACAGTTGGAACCAGTATAACCGTCTTCGCAGGTTTTTTGACATCCCGAAAAGGATAGTAGGGCAATGATAGCGGTAACCAAAAAGTATAACTTTTTCATTGAGCAAGGATTTGATGTAAAAATAAGGAAGAAGGGGGAAAGAAATGAGCGGGATAAAAAAATCCCCTGTGAAGGGGATCTTTTTCTCGAAAACAATAAACAGAAACAAAAATGATTTGGAATTAGCTCACGGGCTGAAATTTTCAATTTTAGTTGTAAAAGAAAGCAATTCCAGAAATCCAATGGATTTCTGGAATGACATAAAAACTAAAACTAAATTGATATTTAGATGATTAAGGGACCAATTGAACATTGATACAACCACCATCTTCAATCTTAACCGTGCCCTCACTCCAAATATCACCATCCTCATCCACGATTTTGTAGGGAAGGGTTTTGGAATCCTCTTTGTCTAGATCGACATCTTTGGATACAGCACCACCTTCACCGCATGCGGGTTGAGAAACAGAATAAACAGTAGCAGAGGATGACCCGATAATCTCACCATCCAAATAGTAGGTAAATGAATTCACACCGTAAAAAGCGGCGTCTTGCGCAATCCCTTCACCATACCAGAATGTTACTTTACCACTGGTTTCCTTGTTACAAGAGCTCAAAGAGGTCATCAAAAGAATTGACGCCGTTGCTAAAAAAAATAAACTTGTTTTTTTCATGTTATTTTGGGTTTTAAATTGTTTCAATTTCTTACTTGACAGATCATTTTAATTTTCGAAATTTCACTTCATTGAATTCTGCTTCCGTGATTTCCTTGATTTTGGTCACTCCACCATTTTGATTAAGTTCAATTATGCCAAAAGTTGGATAAGTCTGATCTATTTGAGAAAGAGCTGGATCAATTAACGGAGTTCCTTCTACAATAGCAAAATGCTGTCCATAGACATACGGAACATACCAATACCTAGTTGATATAACCCCATCAAGTAAGGCAACACATCCAGGGATACTCTCTATTGCCTTATCTAAAGCCTCTTTGATGCTGCCATAACTTGTCGGCAGAATTATCCAATGCGCCTTGTCCTCTCCTGTTACCCTTGACTTTCCTCTTACAAAGCTAGCACCTCTGGATAAATCAATATTCTTTGAAGAAACCATTGTGAAATCCAAAATTCGATTTGTACAAGAGGCCATTACTAACGTCAGAACAACCCAGATTGAAACCGTTTTCATTTTCATTATTTATTTGTTTTAATTAATTTCTGATTTATTACAACTGAATCTCCATGCAGCCTAACAGCATAAACGCCCTCAGCAAATGGCGATAAATCAAATTGCTCGTCAGTTGTACTAAATAACAATTTTCCTGAAAGATCAAAGACTTCAATCAACTGAATTCTATCGGCTGATTTAACCATGACAACTCCAGAACTTGGATTGGGGTACAACAAACCTTCCATTCCTCTTATAACTTCTTCAATATCCGTCACCGTTAAATTCACTTCTGTTGAAGGACTTGAACAACCCGTTGCGTTGGTCACTATTACGGAATAATTCCCGCTCTGAGTAGCCAAATGAGTCTGCCCAATCGCACCATTGATGGCTACGCCATTCAAATACCATTGGTTTCCATTATTGGAACTAGAAGTCAACACATTGCCATCAACGGATATGATTGGGGTTTGGGGATCATTCACCACAGTGATGTATGCATTGGTTGTAATGGCATCATTGCCACCTGCGTTGGAAACGGTCAAAGCAACAAGATAAACTCCTGAGTTATTGTAACAGATGTTGGATGGATTCTGCGCTGTGGAGGAAGAGGGTGTTCCTCCAGGAAACGACCACTGCCAAGAAGTTGGTGCATTAGCTGATTGGTCAAGGAATCCAATGCATTCCCCAACACACAAAGCTTGATCATTGTTTTGGGTTGAAAAGGCTGCAAATGGCGCATTGGTATATACAAAACCAAAGGGCTGCGACATTTCGCTGCAACCATTGCTATTGGTTACTTGGACGTAATACGTTCCACTTGCGGTGGGTGAATAAGTCTGTCCCGTTGCCCCGGAAATGGGGGTGTTGTTCAAATACCATTGATTGCTTTGAGAAGCGCTAGAGGACAATTGATTTCCATTACCTGAGATTGTTGGAATGGACGGTGATGCTGTAACTGTGATGTATCCACTTGAAGTCTGCACATCACTTCCTCCCGCGTTGGACACCGTTAAAGATACAAAATAAGTACCTGGAATTTGGTAACAAATTGAGCTTGGCGTTTGACTGGATGAAGAAGACGGTGTTCCTCCTTGGAATACCCAACTCCAGTTGGTTGGTTGATTGGATGAGTTGTCTGAAAATACAATGCAGTCACCCGCGCATACTTGATTCAGATTGGATTGAAATTGCGCTACGGGAGCTGGAGTGTAGATAAAATTAAAAGGCGCGGAATTCTCCGAGCAACCATTGCTGTTGGTTACTTGGACGTAATACGTTCCACTTGCGGTAGGTGAAAAGGTTTGACCAGTTGCACCGGAAATGGGGGTGTTGTTCAAATACCATTGGTTGCCGGAATCAGAACTTGAAACCAAGTTAATACCATTCTCTGTTATCAGCGGTATTGAAGGAATCAGATTAAAAGTTACATTTATTGGAGAAGACCATGGGCTTATGTAACCATCATTATTTGCGACTCTTACAAAATAATTTCCAGAATTAGATACAGAAATACTCTGCGAAGTTTCACCATTGCTCCACTGATAATAAGGGTAATTTAGTGGTGCATTGAGCTGAACAACTTGCCCTTGGCAAGGAGATAAATCTCCAACAGGAGTAATAGTGGGCACTGATGGTAAACTTGCCAACAAATTCAGTAGGCCTTGATGCGCGTTCACCTTGCCCCATCCCCAAGTATTATTACCTGTTGATGGAATTGTTCCTGTGAAGCTGTCAGTCCAGGCATTTTGTTTAATCAGATTTAAGGCTTGTGTTTGATTTAGATTTGGATAAGCCTGTAACCAAAGAGCTAAAATGCCCGTAACCATTGGACTTGCCATAGATGTACCTTCCATCATTCCAAAATACCAATTGTTTGTACCATTGGTAATACCTGAAACTGTTCTTCCGCTTAATGATGTGTAACTGTTATCAAAACGACTTACAGAGGAAGCTAGTATATTACCAGGTGCTGTTATATCAGGTTTTATTCTATTGTCTGCTGTTGGTCCTTTACTGGAAAAAGGTGCAATTGCTCCAACGGGAGCAAATTCAGGTGCAGTTTGTGAACTTAAATTAAATGCAGTCCAAGAATTCTTTGAAGTATATGCACCAACTGAAATAATAGCATTTCCAGTACCACCAATTTCCATAACAGTTGAATTTGTTGAGCCGTTAACCCAAGGAGATGGCCTTCCTGCATTTGTAAATTGAGAGCCACCAGTTGCAGCCCACATCTTTGTTTGTCCTGTATTTGCAATAATTTCGACCATTGCCCAACGATAACTATCATCCTGTGCTGTATGATCTATTAAAATTTGAACATTTCTTTTATTGTTTGCAGGGTACAGCGAAGTAGCAATTGTTACACTGCAAGCATCAGGTGAAAAGAAGTCATCATCGAAAAGAGTATAGTTAAATGTATTATTTGAATTGGCTTGAATATATGGTGTCCAGTCTTCAAATGAATTAGTATTTGTATTGTAGATGTTTACAGCTACTTCATAATTTTGATTTGGGTTTCCCCAAATATCAATTAAAGCACTTCCGTTAGTACCATCTGAAGAATTTGGAAATTGAACGAAAGAATAAAGTGTATTATCATTTGTTGTATATGACTTGCCAACATAAAGCTGTTTTTGGCCTTCATTACCTGCTGCACCAACTATGATTTTGCCATTTCCAACCACCCCTTCACAATATTGATCAAAAGGTGAAAAGCCATCGTGTGGACCGACATTCGAGCCAATGCTAATGTTTATTACACAAGGTTTGTTTTGTGAATTTGCATAGTTGATAATGTACTGTATACCATCTGCAATAGAAACAGTAGTCATTGGCGTTGCAACAAACACTAATTCGCTTTGAGGTGCGACACCCGTTAATGTAGTGTTTACACCACCACCAGCTCCACCAGCTATGCCAGATACGTGTGTTCCGTGAGAATTGTCAATTTGGTCTCTTTGAGCGTTTAAAATTGCTGATTGTGTTGTCAGCTCTCGTCCATATGTAAATCCACTTGGAGGTGTTCCAGTTGTTGCACTTTGTTCCCATACTCTTTTCACTCGATAATTATTTGAGCCAGTGCCGTCATAAAAGTTAGGATGCGTGTAGTCGAATCCATTATCTATTACACCAATTACAACTCCAGTTCCAAAATAGGCTTGTGGTAATTGTTGTCCTTGATGAACCCAATTCACCCAAGTAGCATTCCTAGCGCTATCCATAGTTCTTTCAGCTTTTTCTGCAATCTGGATATATAATATTCCTTCAACTTCAATAGTTTCATTGAGCTTATTAACAGGAATGCTTGCTGTTGCGATACCTTTACTTGTTGAATTGACAAATCCGCCTTTGCTCTCAAATTTAAATTTGTCAAATTCTTCATTTATAATGAGAAATGAATTTACGAACAGTTCGCTTCCTATGTAAAATAGATTGTATCTCTCGATTAAAATAGAGTCTGCGGGTTGTATAGCTCTATTTTCTTTTTTAAGCTTGTCAAGTTCCATCAATAAAAAAGCAGATTGAGGAGAAAAGCCCTTAGTTGGTAAAACAGCGTGCGACTGAGATGGTGGCTTTAAACCTTTTGTGTTTCCACTAGGCATCACAACCCTTGGGTTCTCTTGCCCCCAAGAAAAAAATACACTCAGAACGAGGATTGCACAGAGAATTGAATTTTTCATAAAGATTTAAAATTGTTGAATGTTGTCTTTACAGAATCAAAGCCAACAATATGATCCATAGAATAATATCGACAACACCAACTACGAGTCCTGCGATCGCCATTCCTTTACCTTTCCATCTTGAAGAGTCTTTGGCAATTTTTCCGAGACCAATGGCGCTGAATATTATTCCCAATACACCAAGAACTACTCCGAAAATGAACAACCCTGCTAAACTGCAGATAAATCCAGCCAATGCCATCCCATTGGTTCTTTGATCATCTGGTGGTGACATGATCACACCAACGCCATTTTTGAACTCATTTCGAAAAGAGCTGACATCATCTGAAGCTGAGATAGATTCAGACACAGGAGATTTGCTTCTATCCTTCTGTGCAATAAGAACTTCATTGTCTTCAATACTTGCAACAGCTATAGGCTCATTGGAATTTTCGTCCACTAACATTTCGATTTGAGCTAAATCCTTTTTTTCGTTGCCCATTTCTGTATATGAAACATTAGATTCTGCTATTGCAACCTTTTCCGTTGTTTCAGGTTTCATTTTTTTAGACTTTCCATCAAACCAATCCACATAATACCCCTTTGAATAAACACACTTTTGCATGGTGCAAGAAGAAAGAAAAGCGGACATCACAATGCCCAATAAAACTAAATTCTTTACTGTTTTCATATTGTTTGGTTTAAAGATTTTCATTCTCCTAAAAGCCAAATATATACAATATTTTACACTTTATACATTTTTGAGTATGAACAAAGTGTAAATTCTTTCCACAGTTGTGTACTTCCGGAAACAAAATATTTCGCTATTTTGACCTGTGAAAGTTCATGTAGGAAAAGAGTTGGAAGATGCCGTGCGTGCGTCAGAGTGGAGTATTACCGCATTGGCCCAAAAACTGAAACTTTCCCGCAAAACCATTTACAACTACTTTGAAAACCCTGACCTAGACGAGTATATTGTAAAACGATTTGAGAACGTTTTACACGTATATATAATGCCCGTACAAAACGAAGGGAAATGGGTACAAGAAGCATCCACTCTTAATTCAGAAAATCCGTCAGAAAATTCCGCCCAATTTTGGAAAAACAAATACCTGGAATTGCTGGAGAAGTATACGCAATTGCTGGAGAAAATGGCTTAATTCTTTAAAGCACGCGCTTCATACAACGGAATTCGTTTACCATTTCTGTAAGCCACCAAAAAAGCGTCAGGATATCCAATTTGTCTTATCTGAATGAGTGCCGATTGCGCCTCAGACTCGTTGACAAAACAACCAGCAATATACCGATTCAATTGCCCATCAACATTCTCGATACGTATTGGTCCAAAATCCCGGTAGAAATCGTTGGGCAATTCTTTCCTGAATGCTCCCACTTGAACACTAAAAACCACACCGTCAGGCATCACTACATTCTTTGGTATAGGATTGCGTCGGCTGTATTTAAAATCAGCGCTCATCTTAAAAATACTTTGGTTTAGATTCTTGGGGAAATCCTCACCAATCGTTTTCTCAACCATCTCCGTTGGCTGCTGATTAGATTTAATTGTCTCATCAAAAACTTCCAAGTTCGAGGCCGGTGCTGCACTCAATTGATCCATTCTACGATAACATAACGCTGCGCGATAAAGAGTAAGCAATTGCTTACGAAAAATCTGTAAATCCTTATCGCTTTGAATACTCATCTTCAACTCGCTTGGTAATGTTTTCAGGTAATCATTCGCTCTTGTTTCCAACTCACGAATCAAAGTATTTTTGTTGGTGTCGCCATTTTGAGAATAATCCTTGGAAGACAATTTCACCAATATGGTTTGCATGACATAGATCAATTGTTTGGCATTCTGCCTTTCCAACTGGGTAAGTTTCTCATCCAATGAATTGTAATCCTCCGCTGTGGAATTGTTACTAAAGTATACCGACAAAAATTCATTCTCGAAAAAATACAATCTATCAAAATCAACAAAATCAACAAGCCCTTGCATATCCAATCTTTTAATTAAACTGGCAACAGCAAAATCATGGTAAATGTAAAAATCATCCGAAATATCTTGATCAACACCCGTCACCTTGGCTTCATCATTTTCATTGATAACATTTGGTGCTTTTTCTTTGCTAGGCTCTTCTTCTTTATTTGCCTCAATACCCACTTGCTGTTCTTCATTGGCTAGTGACACCCTGCTTTCCTCTTGCTCTCTGACAGCTATGTCCTCATTGCTCGTTCGGTTATTCGACAACGATTCGTTGGCCTTGGAATCTAACTTCTCATTTGTCTTTAAAGAATCACTCGATAAAAATTCAATGTTGGATTCTGCAACCAATTCTGGCTTCACCAATATTGAATCTGTAAACTTTACATCATTGATTTCAATCTGATTCTGAATTGTATCCAATTTTTCCAATTGCTTTTGATCGGAAGAATCCAGAGATTGATTTATACCCAAAATCACTTCATCCTGCAACAAATTATCCTCCAACTTTTTCTCTACATCAACATCGACCGAATGGTTATCAATAACAGATACATCGACTATTCTCTCAATTCTAAGATCTGAAAATTGTTGATTGTTCGTATACTCCTCACCCATTATCCACCTCAACTTTTGAATATCTAATTCAGAGATATACCCCATTTGATCAATAGACTCAGACCAAGGTTTCTGTCCACAATAATTTCCTTGAAATCCTTGAATTTTTGAGCGATACCGGGTAAATAAAAATAGAACCCGCTTCGATTGAATTTCAAAAATAGGAGAAACCAACACATCCGTTTCAGGGGAAGAGAGTAGCGCGTTCCAATAAGCCTCTTCTCTCGATTCTTTTGGCGACTTTCTCCATTCGGAGTTTGACCGAATGATCTGTTTAAAGTCAATACATAAATTGGCTGATGTTGGAAATGTTTCGACGCTCCGATTGGCCATGTATACTATTCTTCCTTGAGAAATCTTCGAGGTACATGCAGAAAGGAACCACACCCCGACGAGTATGGCCAATATGTTCCGAATCAGTCTCAAGGACTATTTTTTAAAGAATCCTAGAATTCCCTTGCGGGCCTTTGGGGGACTTCCGAACTCCCCAGACGATGAAGAGCCTCCTGACATAACCAAGTTGTATTTTTCTATATTCAATTTATCGACTTGATCCATTTCATTGATTATAGCAATCTTGCTGCGGGGATTTTCATACATACCAGCAAATCCATAGACAGTAGCTTGACTTCTCGGGAAGAAAACCAAAAATCTAGGTTTCGATTCTACTTTGTAGATTGGATCTACTAAAACATCGATATTATTCTCAGTTATTGCCTTTAAATAGGCATCTCCTTTTGCCTCAGATACACTTTTCATCCAAGATGAATAAGTAGTGATTTTTTTTGAGAAGTCAACTTTCAAATCAGCAACCATAGGAACCGATTGAATATTAGAATTAACAACCTCAACCCTTCTTGAGGTAAATTGGAATGTTCCACAAGCCCCAAACATAATTGAAGCGAAAACAAAGAATAGAATAGATTTTTTCATTATCCGTATATTTTATACGAATATAAGAAAATTAACTTATGGATATACAAATTATGTTATTCCGTTTTATTCCTTAACCAACAACCTCCGTTGGAAAAGCAATAAGACCACAATTCCTACACTAATGGCTGTATCAGCGATATTGAAAATGGGGGGAAACAATGGCTTTACTTCACCGCCCACCATGGGAACCCACTCCGGAAAATGAATGTACTTGGTTACATGGATCATGTCTACCACATTGCCCATCAACCATGGCGCATAACCTTCACTGCTCCATTGCGCAATGTCATGGTATGGCACAAAGTCCTCATACGCCTCATCATACACTGATCCCTTATCAAATACTACCCCGTAGAATACACTGTCCAATATATTGCCCAATGCACCCGCCAATATCAAAGCCATGCAGGCAATGAGCCCAACTTTGGACTTTTGTTTGATCAATTGTACCAAGTACCAAGTGATTCCAACGAATACCAAAATACGAAAGACGCTTAGAATCAACTTGCCACTCTGTCCCGGTAGCATCCAACCAAAGGCCATTCCCGGATTCTCAACAAATTGAATGTGCAGCCAATTGGGTATTACCTCAACAGCTTCACCGTAATGAAAGGTTGTTTTAATGTACAACTTAACCCATTGATCCAATATGATCACCGCTCCAAAAATCCCAATGGCCCACCATGCTCTTTTGTCCCAACTCCTCATGGCTGGTCCTTATTGCATGTTCTTGGCCTCGATACTCAACGTGGCATGCGGTACCAATCTCAATCGTTCTTTAGGTATCAACTTACCCGTAACTCGACAAATGCCGTAGGTCTTATTCTTGATGCGCAACAACGCATTCTCCAATGATAAAATAAACTTCTCCTGACGAGCTGCCAACTGCGCTACTTCCTCACGACTGGTGGTATCGGTACCATCCTCCATCATTTTAAATGTTGGCGATGTATCATCTGTGCTGTTATCTCCTTCATGTGATAAGCTCTGCTTCAACTCATCCAAATCAGACTTGGCTTGCACCAATTTCTCGCGAATCAATCCTTCAAACTCCTTCAAATCGGAATCTGAATAACGCTGTGATACGATATTGGCATTCTCTGCTAGACTTGGCGCTTCTATTTTCACATTGGGTGATACCACTGGTTTGCTCTTGATGGGTGTTTTCACATTCTTCACCGGCTCAGGCTTCTTCACTTCTGGTTTTTTTACCTCTGCCTTCTTCACTTCTACCTTTTTTGGAGCAGCCGCCTTAGCAACAGGAGCTGATTTCACCGGTGCAGTTTTGATGGCGGGCTTTGACGTTGTCTTTTTAACTGCGGGCTTAGCAATGGGTTTTGCCACCACTTTCTTAGCAGCAGGCTTTACGGCTTTTTTGGCCACTGGCTTAACCACCGGTTTACTCGCCGCCTTCTTTGCTACTGGCTTTACGACCTTTTTTGGAGCTGCCTTAGATGCAGCTTTCTTCGGTGCTGGCTTGGCCACAACTTTCTTGGCTGCTGGCTTTGCCACAACTTTCTTGGCTGCTGGCTTGGCCACAACTTTCTTGGCTGCTGGCTTGGCAACTTTCTTAACCACTGGCTTAGGCGCAGCCTTTTTTGCTACAGGCTTCACCACCTTTTTGGGCGCTGGTTTGGCCGCTTTTTTAGCTACAGGCTTTGGAGCAACTTTCTTAGGAGCAGGTTTGGCCGCCTTTTTGGCTACTGGTTTAGGCGCAACTTTCTTTGGAGCTGACTTGGCCACCTTCTTTGCTACTGGTTTTGCTGCCTTTTTAGCCACTGGCTTAACAGCCTTTTTTACAACTTTCTTCGCCATCACTTAAGATTTTTGAATGTGTATATTCAATGTTAGGTTTTCATCCCACTCTACTTGCACTCCCTCTTTCAAGTCGTTTACAAATGTTATATCATCCGCTAAAACTTGATTGCGAATATATTGGGAATTTTTTTCAATTGCATCATTCCAAATTGAATTTGCCGTTAAGCTTACCTGAATTCGGTCTGTAACCTGCAATTGTGACTCTTTTCTAATGTTCTGTATCCTATTTACAACCTCACGCGCAATGCCCTCATCTCGCAGGGTTTCGGTAATGGTAACGTCCAGGGCCACGGTCAAATTGCCTTGGTTTACCACCTTCCAACCGGGTATATCCACGGGAATTATCTCCACATCTTCCATCAACAATTCAATATCTCCAACGGACGTTGGAACCTTGGTTGCCCCTTGTTTTTCTATATCCTCAATCATCTGCTGACCATTCTTCTCCGCAAACATTTGCACTTCCTTCATCGACTTGCCACATTTTTTACCCAATGTCTTAAAATTCAGTTTCAAATTCTTGACAAACTTGGACTCGCTCTCATCCACAAAGACCAACTCCTTCACATTGACTTCGGACAAAATCAAATCTTGCACTTTTTTAATTCTTTCAGCCATTTCCGCATGGACCACAGGGATTTTCACGGATTGCAATGGCTGCCTCACCCTAATATTTTCTTTTTTGCGTATGGACAATACCATGGAAGAAATGCGTTGTGCCAATTCCATATTCTCCTCCAAGTCCGCATGGATGTTGGCTTCAACAGCCAATGGCCATTCTGTCAAATGAACGGAATCCTTCTCTTTGCCCAAGGTCAATTGCAAATACAACCAGTCTGCAAAAAATGGGGCAAATGGCGAAATCATTTTGCTTACCGCTGTCATACACTCATGCAGCGTTAAATAGGCAGACAATTTATCTCCTGACATCTCCCCATGCCAAAACCGTTTGCGGCTCAAGCGGACATACCAATTGGACAAATGCACGTCAACAAACTCATCAATGGCACGGGCCGCTGGCGTGGGATCAAAGTCGGACAAATGCTTATCTACAAATTGAATCAATGAGTTCAAACGAGAGATGATCCAACGATCCAACTCTGGACGATCGGCAACGGGTATGGTGTCATACTTGTATTCAAACGAATCGATATTGGCATATATAGCAAAAAACTGATAGGTATTGAGAAGGGTACCAAACAGCTTGCGCTGTGTCTCCACGATGCCTTCCTCATCAAATTTCAAATTGTCCCAAGGTTGTGCATTGGTCAACATGTACCAACGCGTCGCATCTGGACCATACTTTGAGAGGGTGATAAATGGATCTACAGCATTGCCCAATCGCTTGGACATTTTATTTCCATTCTTATCCAAAACCAATCCGTTGGACACTACATTTTTATAGGCCACTGAATCAAAAACTGCGGTAGCAATGGCGTGCAGTGTATAAAACCAGCCACGGGTTTGGTCGACTCCCTCTGCAATAAAATCAGCTGGAAAAGCTTTTCGCTCATCCACCAATGCCTTATTCTCAAATGGATAATGCAATTGGGCATAGGGCATCGAACCGCTATCAAACCAAACATCAATCAAATCGCTCTCACGCTTCATGGGCTGTCCCGTGGAACTGATCAATACCCATTGATCAACATAAGGTTTGTGCAAATCAAAGGTGTCGTAATTTTCTTTGGTGTTGGCTCCATTGACAAAGTGGGCCAATGGATTATCCTTCATTACACCCGCTGCTACCGCCTTTTCCAATTCCTCCTTCAACTGAGATACAGAGGAGATGCAAACGACTTCACTTCCATCCTCTGTGCGCCAGATGGGCAATGGTATTCCCCAAAATCGAGAACGAGACAAGTTCCAATCATTGGCACTTTCTAACCAATTGCCAAAACGGCCGGTACCAGTAGCTTCCGGTCTCCAGTGGATGGTTTTGTTCAATTCCACCATGCGATCGCGGATCTCAGGAACCTTGATAAACCAAGAATCCATAGGATAATACAAGACGGGTTTGTCCGTGCGCCAGCAATGTGGATAATTGTGGGCGTATTTTTCTTTCTTGAATAATTTACCCTCTGTCTGCAACTTTAAAACTATGCGCTCATCTACACTCAAGTATTTCAACTTGCTTGTATCTGCGATAACACTGCTCAATTTTTCTTGCTGAATACTCAACTCATCTGCCTTTTCCGTTACAGCGTAGTAGTCTTCTTTGACAAATTCCTCTCCGTACAAAAACACACCGTCTTGCACTTCAGGAACAAACCGACCTCTGCGGTCGACCAAGGTTAAGGCAGCAATGCCGTTCTGCTTGGCTACTCTAAAGTCATCTGCACCAAAAGAAGGCGCGATGTGCACGATTCCTGTTCCATCTTCAGTAGTAACAAAATCGCCAATGATGACCTCAAAAGCCTTTCCTTCTGGCTTTACAAAGGGCAACAATTGGTGGTAAGATTGACCTGCCAATTCTTTTCCTTTGACTGTTTTTAATACAACATAAGGCAGTGTTTTATCTCCGGCTTTAAAGTCTTCAAATGCCAATGCAGCTCCTGCCTCTGAGAAGTATTTAACCATGAGATTTTGTGCCAAAATCACAACTTGCGGCTGGGCATTGAAAGGATTGCAGGTTTTAACAACGCAATAATCGATCTCTGCACCAACAGCCAAAGCAGTGTTGGACGGCAAGGTCCAAGGAGTTGTCGTCCATGCCAAAAAATACAAGGGCAATCCAGCACGAACATCGGCCATAAAGGCCTCGTCCTTGGCTTGAAACTGAGCTACCGCTGATGTGTCTTTAACCTCCTTGTAACAACCAGGTTGATTCAACTCATGCGAGCTCAAACCAGTTCCTGCTGCAGGACTGTATGGCTGAATGGTAAACCCTTTGTACAATAAATTCTTTTGAAAAAATTGTCCCAAAAGCCACCAAACAGTTTCAATGTACTTATTGTCGTAAGTGATATAAGGATCCTGCATGTCCACCCAGTAGCCCATTTCACGGGTTAGGGACTCCCAGAGATCGGTGTATTTCATCACCTCTTTTCGGCAGGCCTTGTTGTAATCTTCTACTGTAATTTTGGTACCAATATCTTCCTTCTTGATGCCCAAGGTTTTTTCAACGGCCAACTCAATGGGCAGACCATGTGTATCCCAACCAGCCTTTCGCTGAACACGTTTTCCTTTAAGGGTTTGATAACGGCAAAACACGTCTTTGATGGCACGTGCCATGACGTGGTGAATTCCAGGGATACCGTTCGCGGACGGAGGTCCTTCAAAAAAAACAAACGAATTGGATGGATCTTTCTCCTCCACACTTCTGCGGAACACATCCTTTTCATCCCATTGCGCAACAATTTCCTTTGCAATGGATGGCAAGTTGATTCCTTTGACTTCACGGTATAGGTTTCCCATTTTTGGCTAAATTCTGTAAACCCGCGAAGATAACAAAGGAAAGGCAACGGCCCTTACACCTTGCTGATTTTGACCATATTGGTCATTCCTTGCTCATTAATGGGCATGGAAGCTATATTGATCAAATACTCACCATCCTTGATGTAGCCGTGTTTTTTCAACTCATATCGAATATCAGCAATGGTTTGGTCCGTGCTAACCATTTTGTCATAGTAGAAAGCTTTTACTCCCCATACCAAGTTCATTTGGGTCAGGATGCGCTTGTTTCCTGTAAAAACAAAGACGTTGGCTTTGGGTCTCCAGCTGGAAACTTTGTAACCTGTGTATCCTGAAAAAGACATGGCTACAATGGCTGCAGCGTGCGTGCGTTGGGCCAAACGACAAGCTGAGAAACAGACGCTATCCGTAAGGAAACGCGACTCATCTGTCCCATCGGGTGCTTCTTCCTTGTGGTAAACATCCTCACAGAGCTCTGCTTGTTGCACAATATTGTTCATCATTTGGATGGCTTCCACTGGATATTTACCAACGGAAGATTCACCACTCAACATCACTGCATCCGCACCATCAATCACTGCATTGGCAACATCTGTCACTTCAGCGCGGGTGGGGGTCATGCTGGTGATCATGCTCTCCATCATCTGGGTAGCAACAATCACGGGCTTTGCATTTTCTACACATTTGCGCACAATCATCTTTTGCACCAATGGGACATTTTGGATGGGAATTTCCACCCCCAAATCGCCACGGGCAACCATCACGGCATCCGTCTCTGCAATGATTTCATCAATCTGATCCACCGCTTCAGGTTTTTCAATCTTAGCCACTACTTTGGCGTGTTTACCGCTTTCATGAATAATGGCTTTTAATGCAACCACATCAGCCGCATTTCTAACAAAGGACAATCCAATCCAATCCACATCGCAAGACAATGCGAAATGCAAATCCTCAATGTCTTTTTGAGACAAAGAAGGCAGAGATACCTTGGTATTGGGGAGATTGAGGCCTTTCTTGGAAGACAAAACACCTCCCTGAATAACACGGGCCATCACTTCTTTTTGCCCATCGGTGGATTCAATCATCATCACCAGTTTTCCATCATCCAATAGAATGGTCTCGCCTGGTTTCACATCGGCAGGAAATTCCTTGTAGTTCGTATAGATCACTTCACTGGTTCCCATTTGCTTCTCTGTTGTAATCTTTACCAAAGCACCAACGGTAAGATCTACACCGTTGTTCTCCATTTCTCCAACACGCAATTTAGGACCCTGCAAATCAGCCAAAATGGCGGTATTTGTTCCCAACTCAGCATCAATGGACCTGATGTTCTGAACAACCTCCTCATGGATCTCATGTGCTCCGTGCGAAAAATTCAAACGGGCAACATCCAAACCGGCTTGGACCATGGCTTTTAAAACCTCACGACTGGACGACGCAGGTCCAATGGTGGCAACAATTTTTGTCTTTTTCATCTTCTGTCCGTCTGTGGGAAACAGGCTTGTATCAGCCGTTCCAATGTTTTTATTTTGGTTAACTCTATTTCTAACGCAGCAGCAACACCAGGTATTGCTTTGATTTTTGGAACCCAAAGCGGGGCAATCGGCTCTCGCTCATGATCCAATTTTAAAATATAATCCCAACGCGCCCAATCTGGAATCAATGGACCATATGGCGATTTGTTCTCAAACAAATTTACTTCCATTTTTTCCTCATCACTGGTAAACATAAAACGTGTGTGCTGAGAAAAATCGTTGTCACGCTGCGTGACTTTAATGTCTTGCACGCGGCACAAATCCAACTTCAAATGGGTATTGAGCAACCAAGCCAAACGAACCTCCATCTCTGATGAGCTGATAACAATGAACTCCATTGCGGATTCACTATATCCCATTTCATCTAAGGTAGACATTCCTTTTTTACTTAGTGTACTTATTACACTTACAAAGGTAAGCGATAATTTTATAATCTAAACCAATTCCATGGTGAAACATTGGTTATCCTTTTTGTCTTGGACAATGCGCACTGGGCGAGCCATGTATACAGCTTCATTCTGTTCCCAGTGTCCCGATGGGAAATCAAAAACGATGGGGATGTTGAGATCCTTAGCGTAAGACAAGAGAATTTCTTCGGCTGATTTGCCCCAGGCATTGTCAACGGAAAAACCAAAAGCCTTGGTGTTGTCTTTTATTTGGGTCAATCCACCCACCACTATTCCTTTAACATCCTTCAGCAATCCCGCTCGCAGCATCCCTTGCATCATGCGGTCCACATGGTAGAGCATCTCGTCCACATCTTCGAGCAATAAAAAACATCCAGCTGTCTTGGGTTGAGAGGGAGAACCCAGTTGAGAATAGATGACACTGAGGTTTCCACCCACCAATGGGGCTTCTGCATCCTTCCAACCCAATGCAATGCCTTTCCACGATCTATTTTCCCAATGTCCCATCAATGCACCTTTCAATTGTGACAATGCCATCGGTGTGCAAGATGGAAATGAAATCGGCATGGTACAGTGTATTGAGGATACGCCCAAATTGTTCCAACGGTTGTGCAACACAGTAACATCACTGTACCCACACAACCACTTGTTGCTTTTTAAGATCACCTCATCTGGAATCGCGTCCACTACCCTAACCGAACCGTAACCTCCTCGCGCAATCAAAACCGCTTTGATTTCTGGATCAAGTAAACAATGCATCAATCCTTCAGTACGCTCTTGATCCGTTCCGGCCAATTGTCCATTTTGAAAAAAAACTTGCGGCATCACCACGGGAATCAATCCCCAACTCTCCAATTCTATTCGCGCAGGCTCCCATTGCTCTGCCGTTAACCAACGAGCAGTGGCACAAATGCCTATTTTATCTCCCTTCTTTAAAAAAGGTGGTTGTATCATTAGGCAACAATATTTCCTGGTTCTGCATTTCGATCTGGCACCAAGGCCGTCAATTGTCCTTGTGCATTTTCTGCCATGAGTATCATTCCTTGACTTTCCACTCCCTTGATCTCTCTTGGGGCTAGGTTGACCAACATTAAGACTGTCTTGCCCAAAATATCCTCTGGTTTATAATGCTCCGCAATTCCACTAATCACCGTGCGTTGATCAAAGCCGGTATCCACTTTCAACTTCAGCAACTTCTTGGTCTTGGGAACTTGTTCCGCCTCGATGACCTTCACCATGCGCAAGTCCATTCCCTGAAATTGCTCAAAAGTGATGTTCTCCTTGGCGCCTTCCACCACGGCTTGACTTTGCGCCTTGGCTTGTTGCAACTTTTCTACTTGAACCGCAACCTGCTCGTCTGTGATTTTCTCGAACAAGATTCCCAAATTTCCAATGGTATGCCCGGGAGGAAGGAGAACTTTATTCTCGCCATCCTGCCAAGACCACTCAGGTGCATGTAAAGCTTGTTTCAGCTTGGCTGCAGTAAATGGTAAAAATGGTTCGATGGCAATGGATAACTTGGCAATGATTTGGGCACATTGGAACATGATAAATGCCGTGCGTTCAGGATTGGTCTTTTGCAGCTTCCATGGCTCGGTCTCAGTCAAATATTTATTACCCCATCGGGCCAATTGCATCGCCTCAGCCAATGCCTCTCTGAAACGAAACGATTCTATTTTCTCGCCTACAGCGCGGAAACTTTGCTCCAATCCCAACAACACTTCCTTGTCCAATTCATCTAGCTCGTAGGAAGTAATGTCTGGTAAAATTCCGTTGTAGTATTTGTTATTGAGTACAAAAACGCGATTGACCAAATTACCCAAGATATCAGCCAATTCATTGTTTACCCTGTCCTTGAAATCGGTCCAAGTGAACTCACTATCTTTTTGTTCCGGCATGATGGAACAAAGCACATAGCGCATCTCATCTTGTTTGCCAGGAAACTCTTGCATGTACTCATGCAACCATACTGCCCAATTCCTGGAGGTAGAAATCTTATCGCCCTCCAAATTCATAAATTCATTAGCGGGTACGTTGTATGGAAGAACAAATTCGCCATGCGACTTGAGGATAATTGGGAAAATGATACAATGAAAAACAATATTGTCTTTTCCGATAAAATGAATCAATCTAGAGTCGGGGCTTTTCCAATAATCTTCCCAATTTTTTCCATTGGCATCTGCCCAAACTTTGGTATTGGTGATGTAACCAATGGGCGCATCCATCCACACATACAATACCTTTCCATCAGCACCTTCAACTGGCACGGGCACGCCCCAATCCAAGTCTCTGGTCATTGCTCTGCTTTGCAATCCGCCATCAATCCAACTCATGCATTGCCCCAAAACATGGGCTTTCCACTCCTTGGTGACGTGGTGTTGCACACCATCCAATACACCATCTTGAATAAATGACTTGATCCAGCCTTCATGGTTGGCCATGGGCAAATACCAGTGTGACGTTTCTTTGAGCACGGGTGCGCTGCCGGTCAATGTCGATTTTGGATCGATCAATTCCAATGGACTTAGCGCACTTCCGCACTTTTCACATTGGTCGCCGTAGGCTCTGTCATTGCTGCATTTCGGGCATGTACCGGTAATGTATCGATCCGCCAAAAATTGTTTGGCTTCTGGATCGTAATATTGATGTGAGGTCTCTACCTCAAACATTCCTTTTTCCAACAATTGTTTAAAAACACCTTGGCTCATCTCGTGGTGCTCTGGAGCAGAGGTTCTGTGGTAAACATCAAACTGAATTCCAAAATCCGCAAAGGCTTGTTTCATCAATTGATGGTAATAATCAACGATCTCCTGGGGCTGTTTACCATCTTTTCGCGCACGCAGCGTGATGGCAGCGCCATGCTCATCTGAACCACAGACAAACACAGCATCCTTATGATTGGCCTTTAAGTAACGAACATAAATATCCGCAGGGAGATAAGCCCCAGCTATGTGACCAATGTGCAATGGGCCATTGGCATATGGAAGGGCAGCAGTAATTAAAAATCGCTTGGGTTGATTCATGTGGCGAATTTACCGCACAGAAACGCTTACCCAAACAGGAATGTGATCACTTATTAGCCGAGCACTTTTCAAATCGTTGTACCCATTGGTGAAATCCACGGTGCCATTGGATGTAATCTGCAACTCCCTTTGTTCAAAGTACATGTGATCAAATGGATTAGCCAAATGTCTACCTTCTTTGTCTGGCTTCATTTTGATGGTGGTTCTTACATTGTTCATGGCGTCTTTGAATCCACTTTGAGCCAACGCTTGACCACCGTATTCATTGTTACCCGCATTGAAATCGCCCACCAAGAGCAGGTGATCTTCACTGTACCATTTTGGGAAATCTTTGAGCAATTCAATTTCAGCGTTAGGGTACTTACTCTGGGGAACTGCATGGAAACTGGCTACGGTAATTACTTTGCCTGCCTTCTCAAAGCGCGCCATATAAGGTTCTCTGTCGATGGCATCAGCAACGTGCTCATCCAACCAGGCTCTTCCCTTGAGCTTCACCCTTGAAGACTTCCATAAAAAAGCATAGCGCTCTACTCCTTTACCGCCTGAAGTTGGATTGCTCACCACATAATCCCATTTGCTTCCCTTTCTGTTCAATGCATCAACCAACCTGGCCACAGCTTGAGCGCCACCTGGACCAGCGACAACTTCTTGGATGGCTACCACCTCATAATCTTTGATTATTCTCGCCATGGCGTCAATCTCAGTATCATCCTTAGACTTTCCCAGGTTGGCAATATTCCATGAAAGCAAATGAATCTCTGCATCCGAATTGTTTTCTGTTACAACATCAGAATCTTTGGAAGAAGTATCACCACCGATTGAAGATTCTTCAACATGATCAACAGGTGCTAACCCACCTGATTGCTGGGCATTGTTTTGAAAATCATTGTTGCCGCAAGAGACAACAAGAATAAAAAAAACAGGAGCAAAAAATAATTTTAGGAAGTCCATTGCGCGACAATTTCTGCGATTTGCACAGCATTGGTAGCTGCACCCTTGCGCAAATTATCAGAGACTACCCAAGCGTTTAAAGTAAATGGTGCAGTGTCATCTCTGCGCAGTCTACCTACAAAAACAGCATCGTCATCATGGGCATGAATCAAAGGCATAGGATACAGAGCATCCGTGGGGTTGTCCAATAATACAATACCTGGAAATTGAGACAAGGCTTCTCTTACTTTCGCCATATCAAACTCCCGATCAAAGGTAACGTTGATGCTCTCGGAATGACCACCCATCACAGGTACACGAACTGCGGTGGCTGTCACTGCAATACTCTCATCTC
Source organism: Flavobacteriales bacterium (assembly GCA_947442505.1). Classification (GTDB taxonomy): domain Bacteria; phylum Bacteroidota; class Bacteroidia; order Flavobacteriales_D; family Sanyastnellaceae; genus CAMCTV01. Next base: position 71,660 of record CANEVR010000006.1, read on the forward strand.
CCATGATTTTCTTCGTCTCCAGGATCATTTTCATCTCCTCCTTGGTGTATCCGTTTTCCATGAAAACGTCAATTTGCGGAATCAAATTCATATCGATGGGATAGCGATACGCCATATCTCCTTCTATGCCTTGACGCTCGTTCATCAATTGGTCCACCGCCTTTTTTCCAGTGCCCGTTACACTTTGATATGTGCTTACTATAACTCTTTTAATCCCATACAATGCATATAAAGGCTGCAAAAACATCACCATTTGAATGGTTGAGCAATTGGGGTTGGCGATGATTTTATCCGCTGAAGTTAAAACTGATCCGTTGACTTCTGGAACAACCAACTTCTTGGTAGGATCCATGCGCCAAGCACTGCTGTTGTCAATCACCGTGCAACCTATCTCAGCAAACTGGGGAGCCCACTCCAGACTGGTGGAGCCACCTGCTGAAAAGAGTGCAATTTGAGGTCCCATGGTCAAAGCCTGCTGAGGTGTAACCACTGTATATTCTTTGTCTTGAAAAACAATTTTCGTTCCTGCTGATTTTTCAGTTGCCACGGGAATAAGCTCCGTTACTGGGAATTTTCTTTCCGCCAAAATCTGCAACATTTTGGTGCCAACCAAGCCTGTTGCGCCTACTACTGCCACTTTCATATATGCGCCTTATGTGTTTGTTTTTAGAACTACGAAGGTAAAATAGTTTCGCAGCATGAA
>CANEVR010000007.1 GCA_947442505.1 Flavobacteriales bacterium
GTCTCTTTTCCACTCAAGAAATCCTTGATTATCGTGAGTTTTTCTTCATCGGATAGAATCAATCGTCCGTTCACAAATTGTCCTACCTGGGGTTTACATTTTTTTTCCATTTGGCTTTTTTTTGTGTAAACCTATTTTAGGACGAGACACATCGAAGTGAAAACCCATTTCAGGATTTTATATTTCAATTTGCTGTGAATAGACCACCCCGGCCATCCGTCGCTATCGCTTGTCTGGCCACCCCTCCTTTCTTTTTCTACGAAAAAGTAGGAGGGGAGATCGTTGTCTTATCATGCAAATATCTGCTTAATCAAAAAGTAGCCAAAAAATCAAGTAGCATCGAAGCCGTTTTGGGAATTTCACGTCCTGCTGGGTAGTCGTTTAATGCTTAAAAACGTTGAATTGGAATTGGAGATTTTTCATGTAGGGTTAGGGCCCCTACGAAACGCATGCTGTCATCCAATCGAAATTTTTCTGATCCTCACTTCCGCGGTGCGACGGATGCGGAGCGATACTTTTTTTGAAATTGAAAATTGGTTGAAGTGTCAAGGGATTCGTTTTAAGACATCTTCTATCAAGTCATCCATTCTGGAAAATGCAAACCAACGTTTGCCTAGATCCTTCAGTGATGCGCCGAGATGATAGAGAGAGTGATTGTCTAGGATAAGGAAGCGGTCATGCACGTTTTTTAGTAACGTGATTTGAATGGGTGGATATTGTGCGTTGTGTTTTTCTAGGTCTAGTTTTAGTTGAGGAGTTATTTTTTCAGTGTATATGGTGCACGATACTTTTGGATTTCTTTTGGACAATTGAAGTAAGGTGGTTTCGTCAATGTAGTTGTCAATGAGTACAATGGATTTTTTGGCTGAGGAAATGATTTCACTGCTGAAGACATAGGCATCGAAAACTTGGTCGTTGAAGAATATTCCTTGTTGATGGGTATGTGGGTTTTCAAATTGTTTCATGAGCCAATTTATTTTTTCCTCATGTATGTTGGATTGGTGAAACAAGTGGTTGATGTTGTTAAGGATGATTTCACTATTTCTTTCCTTGGATTTCATCCGAATAAAGGCATCAATAATGCCGATACTTATTTGTGCTGCAATTTCGCTATTGACAAGTGTGGCAATCATCGCGACTCCATATTCTGTGAATGCGACCGGATTTACAGATGAATGTTTTAGGCTTTCGAACCGGTCGCAATTTGCGACCAGTTGATTTTTCTCTTCATTGGACAACCTGAAAAAATAATAGTCAGGAAAACGATTGGAGTTGCGTTTGACGATTTCATTGATTCTTTTGGTTGGGACTTGAAATAATTCGGCTATGTCCCGATCAATCATCATTGATTTGCCTTGAATATTAAAAATTCGCTTTTCGATGTTGGTGTCTTCATGGGTGGTCATTTTGCAAAGCTCTGTCTCTTGAATGAAATAGACAACCTATAAATTATGCGCAAAAAAGGGAATGAGGTGATGAGGAGATGAAGGGACAAGTGAAAATTCATTTTCATGCACATATTTCTGACAGCTCCGCAGTAGGGGCGTATTGCAATACGCCCCAAGGTTTGTAATGGTCATGAAGATTGCCGCAATCCGTTTGAAATGGAACAGGGCTGTTTATTTTTCACATGTTGTCTTCTTATGCTACTTTTTGCTTGATCAAAAAGTAGCCAAAAAATCAAGTCGCACTGAAAGGACCACCCCGGCCATACATCGCTGGCGCTCGTCTGGCCACCCCTCCTTTCTTTTTCTTCGAAAAAGTAGGAGGGGAAAAAATCGGTGAGGGATGGGAGCGGCATCCTTTTGGAAGGAGCCGATGTGGATGGCCGGAGGCGAGGGCCGAAGGCCAGTAATGAAGGCGAATGACAAAAGATACAGCGGACAGCCTGACCCTCCCGAACACCGTGAGGGTGGGGCACCGCATAATCATCTAGTTGTTTTCTTCCGTGAGCAATTTCATCTTGGCTTTGATGTCCTCGATCTCGGTTAAATTCAATTTAATCTTCTTCTCAATTTCTTTGCGCATGGACTCGGCTCCTTTTCCGGTGAAGATGCCCATGTTGTTTTCGTATTGTTTGTTCTGTATCAACAAACGATCAATCTTGTCTTGCAAGATGGATTTCTCACGCTTCAATCCGTTTGGATTGCCTTGCGTTTTGATGCTTTGAACGCGACTCTTGTAGTGGGTGATTTCCTTTTCTTGTCGGTTGGCGTTGACTCCTCCGTACAACTTATCCAAGGCGTCGTTGTAGCGCTTGCTCACCTCGGCCATGTTGTCTTTTGGAATGTGCCCAACTCCTCTCCAACGCTCAGAAAACTCTTTCAAGAATCCCAAATCCTGGCCTTTGTTTCCAGTCAATTGGTATTGCTCAATCTCTTCCAACAAGGTTGTCTTTAAACGCAAATTTTCTTCTTGCTGTCCAGCCATCTCACCAAAGTGCTCTTTCTTTTTGGCAAAGAATGCATCGCATGATGAACGGAAGCGTTGCCACAATTTGTTTTCCTCCTTGGGATCCGCATTGCCAATGGCTTTCCACGACTCTTGCATCTGCTTCAAAGTCTCAGTGGTTTTTTTCCAATCGGTGCTGTCTGCTAGTTCCTTGGCTTTGGTAATGATTTCTTCCTTCTTCTTTTGGTTCTCTCTTTGAATGGCTTTGCGCTCTTCGAAATAATTTTTTCTTTTCTCAAAGAAGGCATCGCACAATCCGCGGAATTCTAACCATGTATCTTCATTGTCTTTTTTGCGCGTCCATCCAATGGTTTTCCACTCATCTTGTAATTTGATGATTTCGTCTGTCCATTTGTTCCAAGCATTGGGTTGCGTAAAATCCATCGATAGGATTTCTTTTGTCTTTTCAATCAACGCTTTTTTAGCGGTCAAATGCGCGTCCGCTTCTTGTTGAATGGCGTCGTAATGCGCTTGGATTTTGTTTTGTGATTCTCTGAGGATTCCGAAGAAAGTATCTCCTGTTTCCTTGAAGGTTTCTCTTGGAGATGGACCTACTTCAATGAATTCACGCTGTAGTTTTTTGACCAATATCTCTAAGTCCTTGATGCTCTCAACGGCTTCCAAACCTTTGGCATCTTCGATGAGTTCTTCCTTGCGGCGTTGGTTGACTTTTAGGTCATGCGCCTGAAGTTCTTTGTAGATGTTGATGTTGTAGAAAAAAGCGTGATTGAGGCTCTGCCATTTCTCTTGGATTTCAGGGTATTTGTCACCAGGGACATCGCCGATGGCATCCCATCTTTCGCGAATGCCCTTGTGCCATTCGAATGCCTTTCCTACGTTCTCTTCCTCTTGAATGAGTTTTTGAAAATCTTCGAGAACTGTTTTCTTGAGCTCGTAATTTTTTTGACGTTCGGCAGCCAATTTTTTTCCAGCTTCTTCAATGCGGTCTTCATAGACCTTGCAGAGTTCTTGGAATTTGGTTTCCAGTTCGTGGGGGATGTAGATGAACTCTACGTTCTCCTCAGGAGCGGAAGCTTTGAATGCTTCCAGTTGCAATTGGCGTTCTTTGATGGTTTCTGACTTCCATTGTTTGCGAATGCCGCTTACAGTGTCACGCACAGTCATGATTTCTTCATTCTGCAATGCAGCTGTAAGTTGTTCTATCAATTCTACTTTCATCACTTTTTTCTAAGTTGGACAAAAATAGCAAAGTAGCGCCATAAATTTGTTTTTTTTACGATGACAGATAAGGTTCAAGAAAAAGGGATTTATTGGCTTAAAATAAAGGCCTATTGCGATCGTGCTGAGCGCTGTCATCAGGATGTTCAGCAGAAATTGATGCGTTGGGAAGTGCCCCATTTTTTGGCGCAAGGATGGATTTCAGAGTTGATTGCTGAGAATTTGTTGAACGAGGAACGTTATGCCCGTGCGTATGTCCATGATCACGTGGCTTTTCGGCAATGGGGAACGTCCAAAATAAAACAAGGTTTGCGGAGAAAGGGAATTTCAAAGCCATTGATTGATGCGGTTTTGAGAGATTTACCCATGGAGGATGAAACGGAGCAAGCCTTGATAGCAGGCAAGCGGAAGTGGAAACAGATTGGACACAAGGGTGTAAAAAATCAACAGCGGATGAAGTTGATGCGCCACCTTTATTCGAAGGGGTTTGGAATGTCTATTTTGGAAAAAGTTATTCCGTTGATTGTGCAGGAAACGGATGAATAAGCCAAACGCCCTGGGTGTGTTGTTCTATTCTACACCAATTGGCCACTTCAATTCCCAAAATAGCGGCGATTTTATTGTTGCTTTCTAGGACAACAATTTTGGATTTCAATGCCCCAGCAATTCCTTTTTGGTTGAGGTAATCAGAAATAAGAACGTGTCCAGACATTCCAAAGGGTTGAAACTTTTCTCCATTGCGCCATGGTCTGATGGTACATGGAAATTCAATTTTACTTAAATCCAATTGAAGATGTGTTTTATCACCATACCATGCAGAATTGGGCAGTAGAATTTTTTTTCCTTGCCAAGAACTGAGATCCAAAAAGAAAGGGCTGTGGATTTCATAGGTTTCCGGCACATCTTGGTTGAGCAGGCTGACCTTGAAAGTATTGTTGTCTTTCCAAAGGATATGGCTTGGGCTCTCTATTTTTTTACCATTCTCCATCCCTTCCCAATTGGAAATGGCAGTGATTTGATCTGGACTAAATCCCAATGGTGTTAGCCAATGAAACAAGGGTGTTGAAAGCGGAAGGAATGATGGTGTTTTTTTACAATCAAAGGTTTGAATGTCATTGTTATCGGTTACAACTTCATTCAGGAAAGCGTGCATCAGATAATAATTCCAAGCTTCTTTGTCTGATTTGCGTTGATTGAATGCTACAATCGCTTCATCGCTGATCCCAAATCTATGGTTGAGTTCAGGGATAATTTGATGCCTTAAATAGTTTCGGTTGTACTTATCAGACTGGTTTGACTCATCTTCTCGGAATGCCAACTTTCGTTTTATTGCCTCTTCATCAATGGTAGATTTCGGGATGTATAGCAATGGTCTGAAGTACGGTGGAATCCACGGTAACATTCCAGAGTTTCCTTCCACCTGAAAACGCAATAGTTTGAGCCAATGGGTTTCCCATAGATCGCTGACATGATGAGCCAGCACAATGGCCGACGCCTTTTCCTGGTGAAGAAGAATTTCAAAATAATCTCTTCTCTTTGATCTGGCCCATGATTGAATATTTTTTTCGCTTTCTGTGTATTGTACTTTGATACAATGCACAATGATTCCATTTTGCTTTCCCCATTCCTCCACAAGCTTTTGGTCCTTATCGCTCTCTTCGCCTCTGAGTTGATAATTGACATGTGCAATATGAAAAGGAATGCGTGCTTCAAGCATGAGTTGGGCCAATAACATGCTGTCTTTTCCTCCGCTAACGCCGAGAATAAAGCGGCTGCCTTCTCTGAAGAAATGATTGAAGGTGGATTTTATTTCGTGGACCAGATTCACCATGTTTAGGGATTGATTAAACTTTGGGCTTTCAACCAACATTCTTGGTATTCTTCTTTGAAGTTAGAATGCAGGGTAATGGCTCCGCCGATGCCAATGGAGGCTTGGTGGGAATTGTTGTTCCAGTAGATGCTGCGAATGATGACATTGAGATCGAAATCTCCATTGGGTTGGATGATGCCCAAGGTTCCGCTGTACCAACCTCGGGGTGCGGGCTCCAATTGGTGCATGGTTTCTACAGCTTTTTTCTTGGGCACTCCAGTCATAGATCCCATAGGGAACATGGCGGACATGATGGAGGTGAAGGTTGTCTCAGATTTTATTCGGCACTGAACAGTAGAAATCAAATGATGCAATTTTGGAAACGAATGGATCTGCGCGAGCGCTGTAACTGTTACACTTCCTTTTTGAGCAATTTTGCTGAGATCATTTCGCACCAAATCAACAATCATGGTGTTTTCTGTTTTGTCTTTGGCGGATGAAGAGAGTTGACTTTTCAACTCTTGATCTTCTGCTAAGGAAGCGCCTTTTTTAATGGTGCCTTTGATGGGTTGAGAGCTCAAGCATTCTCCTTTTTTTTGAATGAATCGTTCAGGAGAAAGGCACATCAAATGGTGCTCTTTCCATTGCACGTAGGCCGCATGAGGAGCTGGATTGGATTGAAACAATTGCAACCAGTGTTGATAGGGGTCGAGATTGGAAATATCTGCCTTTAGCTGTGTACAGTAGTTGGTTTCATAATAGTTTCCCCTTTCAAGATGCGTTTTAATTTTGAATAACTTCTCGTAATAGGATTCTTCGTTTTCAACGGGAATAAAATGCAGCGATTGGCGCTTGTTGTTTTCTAGGTCAATGGCGTTTTCTTCAAACCATTCCATTTTTTCTGGAACAATGAAGAGTATTGCGGGTTGAATGGGGTTGTTTTTTAATTCAACGCCCAAATGTAAAAAACCAGCCTCGTAGGAAATCGCGGTAAATATGCATTTTCCTTTTTCTTTATTCAGCCAGGCCTGTGCTTTTTCCCATGAATCTTGTTCAATGGGAAAAGGAAGGACAAACTCCGATTGGATGCCCCAAGCTTTGCAGCCATTGCCTCTTTCTTTTGAGGCTGGTAGATGAATAAAGAAATCTTGCATGATAACAAAAACCCGCCTAGTGGCGGGCTTTTAAAAAAAGTTGTTTCATTTGTTAATCACGGCTATTGCCAAAAATGCGCAATAGGTAGATAAATAGGTTAATGAAATCCAAGTACAAGCTCAAAGCTCCCATAACGGCTAGCTTAGATGCTGCTGCTGTTCCATACTCCACGCCCATTCCAATTCTTTTCAAACGTTGAACGTCATAAGCAGTAAGACCGGTGAAAACCAAAACGCCAACGCAGCTGATGATGTAGTCCAATTGCTCACTGTGCATGAACCAATTCACCAATGAGGCGATAATCATTCCAAACAAGGCCATCATCAAGAAGGTGCCCATTTTGGTCAAATCCGTTTGTGTGGTATAGCCCAAGATGGCCATGGTACCAAAAAGTCCTGCAGTAATGAAGAACACTTTGGCAATGGTTCCCAACGAGTAAACCAAGAAGATGGTGGAAAGGCTCATTCCCATCACCACCGCAAAGGCTGCGAAGGTTACGGTTAGTGCCATCGGGCTAAGTTTGTTGAAACCAAAGTTCATCACCAAGATGAAAATGAATGGGGCAAACATGAGCGCGTAAATCATCATGGTGCCGCCGCTGCTGAGCATGGACAACATGGTTTCTGAAAATTGAAAAGCGGTGATGCCGGAGATGATCAATGCCAAAGACATCAGACCAAATACGCGGTTCATGAACGCTTTTACACTGGATGAACTTACTTCATCAATGGAGAAATCTCTTTGAAAATCGGGTGTATTCATATTACTTCAATTTATTAGCTATCAAATGTATAAATTCTTTTCGAGATTTGTCGTCATCTAGGAACGCTCCGCTGAAAGCAGAGGTGGTTGTTAACGAATTTTGTTTATTCTCCACCAAAGTACTCCACGAAATTGTTTTCTGTCTCATACAATTTAACGGAGTGCAATTGGCATCCTGCTTCTTTGATCTCTTGCTCAATTCTTTCCCAAATAACGACAGCTAGATTTTCTGTAGACGTTTTAATTCCCGCCATCCATGGGATATCCAAGTTCAAATTTCTGTGGTCGATAACATCGGTTACCTTGGATTTAATGATGGTGCTGAGTACTTTTAGGTCCATACAAAATCCAGTTTCTTCTTTGAGTGCACCTTTGACGGTCACAAACAATTCGTAGTTGTGTCCGTGCCAGTTGGGGTTGGAACATTTTCCAAACACCTCCAGGTTTTTTTCTGCACTCCATTCCTCATGCCACAGCTTGTGTGCTGCGTTGAATCGCTCTCTGCGGGTGACGTAAACTATTTTTGACATATCAGTAAATTTTCAAGTTTTGTAATAAATAATTTTGAACGTAATCGGTAACACCTTCTTCCAAGGTATGGAAAGGATGAGGATAGCCGGCGTCCAATAATTTACCCATATTGGCCTCAGTGAAATATTGGTATTTGTCTCTAATGTCAATGGGGGTGTCGATGAAAGAAATGTTTTCTTCTTTGCCCATGGCTTTGAAGGTGTTTTTGGTCAAGTCCAAAAAAGTTATGGCTTTTCCACTGCCAAGGTTGTAGATGCCTGATTTCTTTCGGGTCTCCATCAACCAAACACATACGTTGGCAACATCTTTCACATAAACAAAGTCTCTCATTTGGCCACCATCGGTGTAATTGGGGTTGTGTGAACGAAACAACTTCATCTCGCCATTGTTCAGGATTTGATTGTAACTGTGCCACACAACAGAGGCCATGCGGCCTTTGTGGTATTCATTTGGGCCGTATACATTGAAGAATTTTAATCCTGCCCAAAAAAATGGTGTTGTCTTTTGTTGCAACGCCCAAATATCAAAGTTGTTTTTGGAATCGCCATAGGGATTCAAAGGTTTGAGCTGTGGGATGACGTTGTGGTCATCGTTGTAACCCAAACTTCCATCACCATAGGTAGCTGCTGAGGATGCGTAAACCAAAGGAATGGCGTATTCGACGCATTTGTTCCAAATGGTTTGTGAGTATTGTTCGTTGAGCTCGTCAAAGATGGCTTTGTTGAATTCTGTCGTGTCTGTGCGTGCGCCAAGGTGAAAGATGAAGTCTACTTGATTTTCATTGGCATCCAACCAAGCGGGGAATTCGCTGCGCTCGATCAAACAGCGGTATTTTTTTTGGCTGTAATTGACTTTACGATCTTCGCGGGAGAAGTCATCGACCAATACCAAATCAAAATACCTCAACTCGTTGAGTCTTCCCACCAAAGCGGATGCAATAAAACCTGCAGCACCTGTAATGACGATCATCTTTTTTTTGCTAATTTACATCAAATTGGGGCATCAAATGCGCTGCAACCATTGCAAGGCAATGTGCACGTTGTTGATGTTTTGAAAACTCATTCGGAGGGTATTGTCCTTCTCGTACATTTTCACCTCATGGCTGTATTTCTTCAAGAATTCTAAGATGCGCGTAAATACCTCACTTTGGTAAAATGGTGAGTCTTGTTTGGAGATGAAGTAGGCGATCATTTTTCCGGACTTCATGACCAATTTCTCCATGCCCAGTGCATTGGCTGTCCAACGGATGCGCATGGTGTCAATCAAGGCCAAGGTGGGTTCGGGAATCGCGCCAAATCGGTCTACCAAATCCTTGATGAATTTCTCCATTTGGGATTCGTTGTCCAGATCATCCAACGCTTTGTACAGGGCAATTCGCTCCCGAATGTCACTGACGTAATCATCGGGAATGAAGAGTTCCATGTCTGTTTCCAAATTGGTTTCTTTGACAAATTTGGATTCGCGGTTGAGTTCTTCTTGATAGAGATCTTGGAAGTGTTCTTGTTTCAATTCTTCCAGTGCTTCTCCCAATATTTTCTGGTAGGTTTCTAATCCCATTTCATTGATGAAACCGCTTTGATCTCCTCCGAGTAAATCTCCCGCACCGCGGATGTCCAAGTCGCGCATGGCAATGTGCAAGCCGCTTCCCAAATCGCTGAATTGCTCAATGGCGGTCAATCTTTTTCTAGTGTCATCGGGCATGAGGTGGATGGGCGGTGAGATGAGATAGCAAAACGCTCTTTTGTTGTTGCGGCCCACACGACCGCGTAGCTGGTGGAGGTCGCTCATCCCAAACTGATGCGCATTGTTGATGATGATGGTGTTGGCATTGGAGATGTCAATGCCACTTTCGACGATGGAAGTAGAAACCAACACATCAAATGCGCCTTCTATGAATTGGGTCATCACCTCTTCCAACTGTTCGCCTTTCATTTGACCATGGCCAATGCCGATGCGAACATCGGGACAAAGGCGTTGAATCATGCCGGCAACTTCTTGCAGGTTTTGAATTCTGTTGTTGATGAAAAATACCTGGCCCCCTCTTTGCACCTCGTAACTGATGGCATCGCGAATGGCTTCTTCGTCCATCGTGATGAGTTGGGTATGGATGGGATGGCGATTGGGTGGTGCAGTCTGAATGATGCTCAGATCGCGGGCTCCCATGAGTGAAAACTGCAGCGTTCGTGGGATGGGAGTTGCGGTTAAAGTCAACGCATCCACATTGGCTTTCATGGTTTTTAATTTGTCTTTTGCAGCAACGCCGAATTTTTGTTCCTCATCGATGATCATTAATCCAAGGTCTTTGAACTTGACATCTTTGCCCACAATGGAATGCGTTCCGATGAGAATATCAACTTGTCCTTTGGCCAATTTTTCCAGCGTGATTTTTTTGTCTTTGGAAGATTTGAATCGACTGATATGGTCTACCGTTACGGGAAAATCACGGAATCGCGCAGCAAAGCTTTTGTAGTGTTGCAACGCGAGAATGGTGGTGGGCACAAGCACGGCGACTTGTTTTCCGTCCGTCGCTGCTTTGAAAGCGGCGCGCATGGCGACTTCTGTTTTTCCAAAACCCACATCGCCACAGACCAACCGGTCCATGGGTGAAGGAGATTCCATGTCCTGTTTGACCGCTGTGACGGCCTTGGCTTGATCTGGCGTGTCTTCGTACATGAAAGAAGCTTCCAACTCCATTTGCAAATAACTATCCGGCGGATAGGCATGGCCGATGGTGGATTTTCTTTTGGCGTAAAGTTTTATCAAATCAAAAGCAATGGTTTTGACTTTTGCTTTGGTTTTTTGTTTGAGGTTTTGCCAAGCAGGACTTCCCAGGCGATCCATGCTGGGCGCAGTGCCTTCTTTTCCGCTGTATTTGCTGATGCGATGCAAACTGTGTATGCTAACGTACAGTGTGTCACCACCTTTGTACACCAAGCGAATGGCTTCTTGCTCTTTGCCGTTGACATCAATTTTTTGTAGTCCGGCAAATTGACCGACACCGTGATCAATATGCACGACATAGTCGCCCGGCTGAAGCGATAAAATTTCTTTTAAGGTCAGTGCCTCTTTGCTTTTCTTGAAACCTTCTTTGAGTTTGAAACGGTGGTAACGTTCAAAGATTTGGTGATCCGTATAGAGGGCTATTTGTTGGTCGTTGTCTACAAAACCTTCGCTCAATTCAATGAGGTGGGGTGTGTACTGAACGATGATTTGTTTGTCTTCGAAAATTTGGTGGAGTCGTTCCAATTGCTTGGCTTGACCTGCCGTCACCACTTGATCATAACCTTCCTTGGCCTTGGTGATTAAATGCTTGCTCAGCATATCAAAGTTCTTGCTGAACGAAGGCTGCGGCGTCATGGTGTATTGAATCTCGGGGGCTTCCATGAATAGGGCAGTGGGTCCCATTTCCACCAAGCGTTTGCCTTTGAGCAAGCGCATCCAATCAGTGGCGTGTGCATAAAGCTCTTCCGGAGCTTTGTGCTTGATCATGCCGCTTACTTTTTGAAACTGAAGTTGCGCGCGATCCAGCTCTTTCTCCCAGATTTGAGGTGCGTTAGTGCATTCAATGGACCAAACCACTGCGTCCGCATCGACAAACTCCAAGAAGTTAATGGTAGAGTCGATTTGACTTTCATCTTGGATGTTGGGAACAATGGTGGCTTTTGTCATAGAAGACAAACTCAGCTGGTCAACAGGATCGAATTTTCTAATGCTGTCAATGGTGTCTCCAAACAGTTCAATCCGGTAAGGATGGTCATAAGAAAAAGAAAAAACATCGATGATTCCACCGCGAACAGCATATTGACCGGGCTCATAGACGAAATCAACTTTGGTGAATCCATATTCTTGGAATACTTCGTCTACGATTTCGTGATTCAGTGTATTGCCCAGTTCAATTTCAAATGTTTTTTGTTCCAAAGAAGCGAGGCCAATCACTTTCTCTGCCAGGGCTTCAGGGTAGGTAACGATCCATTGCCCTTTTGGCTTTTTTCTCAATAGATTAAGAACCTCTGTGCGCATGGCCACATTGGCATTGTCGACGGTTTCTATTTGATAAGGAACACGCGCGCTGCGCGGGAAAAAGAGGATGGTGCGTTGGGCCAATATTTCCTTTTGGTAGTTCTCAATGTTCTCTAGGTCATTGAGAAAATAGGCCGCTTTTTCTTTGTCTTCTAATACAAACACGTGTGTGGTGTTCATGGACAAGGCAGTGGCATTGGCAATGAGTGCTTTGGCTGAACCTACAATTCCTTTGAGACGTAATTTGCTGCCCTCAGAAGATAAAATCTCCGAGATGTTTTGGGTGTGGACCGATTGTATGTATCGGTTTAAAAATGGAGCGTTCGACACAATCTTTGAATCTGAATACAAAGATAATCAATGCGCCCTTGGACAAGGTGAAAGAAAAAAGGCCGATCTCTTTTGGAAATCAGCCTTTTTATTTGCTGTGGGTATTTTTTTAAGCGAACAATTGATCCATTACTTGTCTCATGCGGGCCTCATGCATTTTGCTGGAACCAGCTGCGGGTGAGGCTTGCGCGGGATAAGCCACGACATCAATGTTGGATTTGCGCATCATGCGCATGATGTAACTCCAAGCGCCCATGTTCTCTGGCTCCTCTTGCGCCCATAGTAATTGAACATTTTTACCAAAGCCTTTTAATGCTTGATCCAATGCTTTTTGAGGGAAGGGATACAGTTGCTCCAAACGAATCAAGGCCATATCGGTGACCCCTCTCTTCTCACGCTCCTCCATCATTTCATAATACATTTTTCCGGTACAAAGCACTACTTTATTGACTTTCTTCTTGTCTACGCTGTTGTCTTCTATGACCATTTGGAAAGATCCCTTGGCCATGTCCTTGACGCTGCTGACCGCTTTGGGATGGCGCAACAATTTCTTGGGTGTGAATACAATCAAAGGCTTGCGGAAGGGTTGTTTTACTTGCTTGCGCAACAAGTGGAAGAAGTTGGCTGGTGTGGTGACATCGCAAACTTGCATGTTGTACTCAGCACACAATTGTAAGAAACGTTCCATTCTTCCAGAGCTGTGCTCGGAACCCTGTCCTTCGTATCCATGTGGCAAGAACATTACCAGTCCATTCATACTGCCCCACTTGTCTTCAGCAGCGCTGATGAATTGGTCGATCATGATTTGTGCACCGTTGTTGAAGTCACCAAACTGTGCCTCCCAAATGGTCAAGCCATTGGGCGTTCCAAATGCATATCCATAATCAAATCCCAATACGCCGTATTCACTCAATAAAGAGTTATAGATGCTGAGTTGTGCTTGTTTTTCGGAAAGGGTATTTAACGTGATGAATTCTTTCTCGGCATCTTCATCTGTCTTTACAACAGCATGTCTGTGAGAGAAAGTTCCGCGTTCCACATCTTGTCCTGAAATACGAATAGGATGACCTTCGTTTAACAACGTGGCATAGGCCAACATTTCACCCATGGCCCAATCCAACTGATCATTTTTGATCATGTTCAATCGATCCTCAAAAACTTTTTCAGACTTTCTGAAGAATTTCTCACCAGAGGGCAAGGTGGATAATTTGTTTCCTAAGTCAACCAATTCCTTTTGGTTCACACTGGTATCTGGCGTACTGTCAAAATCTTCAGGTGTAGCAAAACGCACATCCTTCCAAGTTTCTTCTAGGAAATGTTTGACAAAGGCTTTGTTCTTGGTTTTGGCCTTCTCTAAACTTTCATCCAGGTGTTTTTCAAAATTGGTTTTTACTTCTTCCGCCTCGGCTTCAGTGATAGAGCCTTCGGCTGAAAGTTGCTTATAATACAATGCTCTTAAATCAGGGTGAGCGGCAATGTGCTTGTACAAGGTGGGTTGCGTGAACTTGGGTTCGTCTCCTTCATTGTGGCCATATTTTCTGTAGCCCAATAAATCGATGAAAACATCCATGTTGTATTTCTCACGGTATTCCAATGCCCACTGCATCGTGGTAATGACGGCTTCTACATCATCTGCATTCACGTGGAAGATGGGACACAAAGTTGTCTTGGCCACATCGGTACAATAGATGGAAGAACGTGCATCCAAGTAATTGGTGGTGAAACCTACTTGGTTGTTGGTGACAATGTGAATGGTTCCTCCTGTGCGGTATCCATCCAACAAGGCCATTTGTATGACTTCGTAAACGATGCCTTGTCCCGCAATGGCCGCATCTCCATGCACCAAGATGGGAACAATTTTCTTCTCGTCTTTTAGATAATTATCGATTTTGGCGCGGGTTAATCCTTCTACAACAGGGTTCACGGCCTCTAAGTGAGATGGATTGGGACAAAGGGTAACGTGTACGTTGTGCCCATTGACGGTGATGTCGCGTGAATAACCCAAATGGTACTTCACGTCACCATCCATGTTGCCTTCAAATTCAACACCTTCAAATTCACGGAAGATTTCTTCTTGCGGTTTTTCCAAGATGTTGGTCAATACATTCAAACGTCCACGGTGGGCCATTCCAATGACAAACTCTTCAACACCCATCTCGGCGCCCTTTTTCACTATGTAATCCATCGCAGGGACCACCGCTTCGCATCCTTCGACGCTGAAGCGTTTTTGTCCGACAAACTTCTTGTGGATGTATTGCTCAAACAAAGAAGCTTTGGAAGTCATTTCAAAAATCTTCTTCTTCTCTTCTTTGCTGTATTTGGGTTTGTTGACCGCTTCAATCTTGGCTCTCAACCATTCCAAACGCTCTGGGTCTCGGATGTACATGAACTCCGAACCGATGCTTTGGCAATAGGAATTTTCCAAGTGAGCAATGATGTCTTTCAACTTGGCATCTCCTAATCCGATGTCTGTTCCGGCATGGAAGGTTTCTTCCAAGTCTGCGGTTGTCAAACCAAAGTTTTCAAGGGCCAAGGTGGGCGAGTATTTTCTGCGCTCACGAACTGGATTGGTTTTGGTGAACAAATGTCCACGGGTACGGTAGGCATTGATTAAGTTGATGACCTTAAACTCCTTTGAAGTAACTGCGTTTAAGCGGCTGCCATCGGGAAGAACAGGATAGGATTCATTTTGAAACTCAAATCCTTCAAAAAATCTTCTCCATGAAATGTCAAGACTTTCAGGGTCTTGCTTGTATTGATTGTAAAGGGCGTCTATCGTTTGGATATCGGCATTGCCCAAATATTGCTCTGAACTCATTTTTCAAATGCTAGAAATTCGCGGGTAAAGATAATTGGAAATGCAGGCCGTCGTTCCCTATATTTTTTCAGAAAGTTCCAACCACCGCAACTCCATTGCATTCAATTCTGCTATGACCTTGGCCAATTCATCGGAAACCTGCATCAATTGGTCGTGTTTGTCGAGAACCGTATTCAATTTTTCCGACAGTTGTTGCTTCATGGTTTCCAACTCGGGCATTCTTTTCTCGATTTGATCCCATTCATATTTTTCCTTGAAGCTGAGCTTTTTTTGGCCGCTGACAGCTGGAATGTCAGCTTTGGTGTCTGTTTTGGATTCCGATTTCTTGCTTTCGTTGGCGCTGCTATCTTGGTCATCTCTGAATTGCTGATGGGAGCCCAAGATGTCTTTGACATTGCCTTGGCCGTCGAGTACAAAAAGGTGATCGACCAATTTGTCCAGGAAGTAGCGGTCGTGTGATACGATGACCAAACATCCTGGATAGGATTGTAAATATTCTTCCAATGCCGCCAGGGTAAAGACATCCAGGTCATTCGTTGGCTCATCCAAGATCAAGAAATTGGGGTTCTTCATCAAGATGAGCAACAGCTGCAATCGCTTCTTTTCTCCTCCGCTGAGTGAATCCACCAGTTGAAAGTGCATGGGTTTGGGAAATAAAAATTTCTCCAACATTTGAGCGGCGGTAATGGTGCGACCTTTGGTCAAGGGAATAAACTCTGCAATGTCACGAACCACTTCAATCAAGCGTTGACCATCCTTGAGGTCTTCCATGTTCTGACGGTAATATCCCATTACGACGGTATCTCCAACAATGACCTTGCCTCCATCCGGTTCTTCATTCAAGGTCATCATTTTGAGCAGGGTGGTTTTGCCTGCGCCATTGGGACCTACCAATCCGACACGCTCTCCTGTTTTGAAAACATAGTCCCAACCATTGAGTACTTTTTTTTCTCCCCAGTGTTTTTTGACCCTGTGAAATTCCACAATTTTGCTTCCCAAGCGACTCATGTTGATTTCCGGAGCCAACTCTTGGGCCTCTGGGCTTTTCCTTACATTTTCTTTGAGTTCTTGAAAACGATCCATTCTGCTTTTGCTCTTCACTGTGCGCGCTCTAGGCATGGTGCGCGCCCAAACCAACTCTCTTCTGAAGAGATTCATCTGTTTATCGTGTGTGGCTTGTTCCAGTGTTTCTCGTTCTGCTTTTTTCTCGAGGTAGTAAGAGAAATTTCCTTTGTATTTGTACAATTGGCCATTCTCCAACTCTAATATTTCATCGGTGATATTTTCCAAAAAATAACGGTCATGGGTGATCATGAACAAGGTCATGTGTGAGCGGGTTAGAAAGTTTTCTAACCATTCGATCATGTCCAAATCAAGGTGGTTGGTGGGCTCGTCGAGCAAAAGAAAATCGGGCTCTTCGACCAATACCTTGGCCAAGGCCACTCTGCGCTGCTGTCCTCCGCTTAACTGTCCCGCCAATTTGTTCCAATCTTGCAATTCCAAAGCGCCCAGGACTTGTTTCATTTTGGACTCATACTCCCAAGCCCCTGTGGCATCCATGCTGTTCATGGCTTTTTCCAAGTCTCCGTTGTTTTGTAAAGCAACTTCATATTCAGCTATGGCTTTGGACATGGCATTGGAAGAAGCCAATACATTTTCCAAGATGGACTTGTTTAAATGCAGTTGGGGGTTCTGTTCAAGATAGGCCACTCGAACCTCCTTGTTGTATATGACTCTTCCTTCATCCGGTGATTCTTTTCCAAACAAGATATTCATCAAGGTGGTTTTTCCTGAACCATTGCGGGCAAGGAGGGCAACTTTTTGACCTTTTTCGATACCAAAATTGAGGTTTTCAAAAAGTTGACGGATGCCGTAGCGTTTGGAAAGGTTTTCGACCGATAAGTAGTTCATGCGGTAAAAGTACGATGGTGCTTACCTTAGCTTTAATGAAAAATTGGCGATTGCAGAAAATGTCGGAGATGACCGCTTTGGAGTGGCATCGTGTTTTGGCCTTACGGGCAGAGGTTTTTGTGGTGGAGCAAAATTGTCCCTATCAAGATCCTGATGGAAAGGATTTGCTGAGTTATCATTTGCAGATGGAGAGTGGTGAGGCATTGGTGGCCTATGCGCGATTGGTTCCTCCAGGAGTGAGTTATCCTGAGGCCTCCATTGGTAGGGTGGTTACTTCATCATTGGTTCGTGGCAAAGGTTGGGGAAAGGAATTGATGGAGGTGGCCATTGCGCAGACCAAAAAGCAATTTGGCGTGGATGAAATTTGTATTTCAGCACAATCGTATTTATTAAAGTTTTATGGTGAATTGGGTTTTGTGGCAGAGGGAGAGGAATATTTAGAGGATGACATCCCGCATTGGAAGATGCGGCGGAGGGGGTAGTAGAAAAGAACACTATGGCTTCCTTACCTTGCGCGCCCACAGGTTGAGGACCTGGAATTGCTGTCAAGAATGTAATCAACAGATAAATGAAAACACAGGTACCATTGAGAGTATTATTTACGATGTTATTGGCCATCGGAATTGGTTCAATGCCTTTTGCTCAAACAAAAATCGAAGGAGTTTACAATTCCAAAACAAAGAAGTTTGATCCTGTAAATAAAATCTACAACATCGCTGATTTCCATGGAGCTTACGCAACTTTTCGCACCAACGACAAACGCGGAATCATTGATACCACAGGGAAAGTGATTGTGCCCATGAAATACGATGAGATTGAATCTTTCATGGATGGTGTAGCGCGTGTGGAAATTTTTGGCGACTATCCAACCCACTATGGATTCATTGATGAACAAGGAAACGAGGTGCTACCTGTCATTTACACCGATGTTGATGATTGGTTTTATCGCAGCATGCGCTTCTCTGATTTGTTGGTGGTTGGAATCGATCAGAAATACGGATGTTTTGACAAAAAAGGAAATTGTATTCTTCCGTTGGAATACGGAAACATTGGAAACTACCACAACGGATTGGCCACCATCTACAAGGATGCAAAAATGGGATACATCAACAAGGCAGGTAAAATTGTCATCCCCATTGTTTATGAACGCGCAAGTGATTTCGGACTTGAAACGGCCATCGTAAAGAAAGAGGGCAAGTGGGGAATGATCAATCCATCAGGTGAGGTTGTCTTGCCGATTGTCTATGAAGATGAGATTCGGTTCAGCGGCGCATTGGCCTTGACCAAACTCAATGGTAAATATGGAGCCATCGACAAAAGTGGAAAGATCCTGATTCCCTTTGAATTTGAGAGCATTGCCTATTTCCGTGATGGATTGGCGCACGCCATCCGCAATGGAAAACATGGATTCATCAATGAAAAGGGTGAAACGGTGATTCCGTTTGAATACGATTGGGCAGGGAATTTCAATGAAGGTTTTGTTATTGTAAAAAAGGACAACTTGTGGGGACACATCAACAAGGAAGGAAAGATCACCACACCTTTTGAATATGAGTTGACAGGCGACTTCAACCGAGGACTTTCTAACGTGAAGAAAAATGGAAAATCGGGAAGGGTGAACACGGAAGGGAAGTTGGTTCTTCCCTGCAAATATGATGGCATCAATGGATCATACTCCGATGGTCGAATGATTGTGAGCATTAATTTTCCTGAAGGAAGAAAGAAAGGCTTCGTTGACGCGAATGGCAATGAAGTCATTCCTTGCAAGTATCATGATGTAAAAGCTTTTTCCGGTGGAAAGTCCCAGGTGCAGAAGGATGCGAACAGCCCTTGGATAACGATTGATGTGAATGGGAAAGAGGTGAATCCGTAACTTCGCAAAAAGTATTGCCTGCTTTTTTAAATCATTCATTCAGCCATAATGAATCAAACCATTTACTCCGATGAAAACGCCAACGAAATTCGATTTTCTGAAATAAAGAGAATCGAAAGTGAAGTTGCGTTCAAAGGATTAGGAATAAAATATGTGGTTTCCGGCGAGGAGACTTATTACGCCAATGGCAAAAAGTTTATGGTGCGCGAAGGTGAGTACATCATTGGCAATGACTTCACCAAGTCCATCGTTGAAATAAATCAAGAAAAAGCAGTAGAGGGTATATGCATTGACATATCCACACAGATAGTTTCTGACGTCGCAGCATTCTACGACCTTCAACCTTCAAACCTGAAAGAATTCTTACTGTCGGATCAATTTTTTGTTAATCGATACAATGTAAAAAATACGAGCATCGGCTATTCGCTTTCTGAAATCAATAAGAAAATTAAAAACGGAAGTTTCGCGAATAGTCTTCAGGAACAAGAACTCTTTTACAGCTTGGCGGAATCGATCATTACCGATCAACGATTCATTTTTGATCACCTGAACAATCTCGACTTCAAGAAGAACATTACCAACGAAGAAGTGTTCAGGTTAATCCTACAGGCCAAAAATTTCATTGACGAAAACATCAAAGAGAATCTATCACTGGATGAGATTTCAGTAACAATTGGAATTTCGAAGTACCATTTCATTCGCATGTTCAAACAGGCTTTCGGGGTTTCGCCGTACCAATATCAAAAGCGCAAACGTTTGGATTTTGCCAAGTTGGACCTAATGAATGGTAATGACATTCTGTATACTGCTATTCGATACGGATTTCCAGACGCTCCAACTTTTTCTAAGGCGTTCAAACAACAATTTGGGCAAACTCCGGGGGCTGTTCGAATAAGCAATATTTGACAAGCCTGTTTTTTGATTAAAACTTTCCTTTGTCAAAAATTAGCTTATGCTGCATAAAGTGTTGTCTGCCATTCTTTGGATCTGTGTGCTAAGCGCAACAGGTCAACTACAACGCAAACCCCTATTGGGTGCGCGTGTTGAGTATGTTTCGGAAAATGGAAATTCCGGTTGCAAGGTGTTGCAAGTGGTGAGAGGTACCAGCGTTGAATTGAAGCTTCAAGAAAATGACATCATTTTAAAAATTGGTGATAAAGGATTTCAATCCTCCGAAGAATACATTCAGGAGTTTCTGAGCTACGCACCGGGACAAGAAATTCAAATCACAGTGCTTCGAGGCAAAAAGAAAGTTTT
The DNA here is from genome assembly GCA_947442505.1 of Flavobacteriales bacterium. Lineage (GTDB taxonomy): Bacteria > Bacteroidota > Bacteroidia > Flavobacteriales_D > Sanyastnellaceae > CAMCTV01. Next base: position 20,098 of record CANEVR010000007.1, read on the forward strand.
GCTAAAGGCAAAGGTTGTTGCACGTCCTTACGAAACAGATGACAATGCTACCGTGATTTACGACGAAGCAAACTACAGAGGGGGACAACTGCGCGTCATCATTAACAAGCCTTTCAAAGAGAATAAAATGCCTGCCATGCTTTTCATTCCAGGGTATACATGCAGCAGTATTGATGAGCTCACCAATGATCATCCGTATAAGCGGATTATTGATGCCTACGTCGATGCGGGATACGTTACACTTCGTATCGAAAAGAGTGGTTTGGGCGATAGCAAAAACACCCCTACCTGCGAGTCGTGTGATCTCTTGGATGAAATTGAAAACTTTGAAGTGGGTTTGAAAAAGCTGAAGTCACTTGCATACGTTGACACAAATCAAATCATTATCGTTGGACATTCCATGGGAGGGGTTATTGCCCCAGCCATTAGCGCAAAAAACAATGTTGCAGGAGTTGTCGTGTACGGAACCACTGCAAAATCTTGGTTTGAATATCAATTGGAAATGTATCGCGTTCAAAACGCATTAGCGGGAATGAATCCAATTGAAGTGGAGCAATCTGTAGTTGAGCAATACGATTTGAATTATCGCTATTTCGTTCAGAAGGAAAGCCTTGAAGAAATGGCGAAAGATGCAAAAGCAGACTCTGTTTTAAGAAGCGTTTGGGGGTATGATGGAAAAGGAAAAATCTATTCTAGAAATGCGGAATACTGGCGACAAATACAAGATTATCCGCACCTTGAAAACTGGAAAAACACCAAAGCCAAAGTGTTGGTTCAGTTTGGAGAATCTGATTTTCAAGCATTCTCAAAAGCAGATCATCAGCAAATCGTTAATACGGTGAATTATTTCCATCCTGGTAATGCCACATTAATGACCTACCCTTCTACCGATCATTACTTTGCTCAATCAGGCACGATGCAAGAAGCGTACAACAAATATGTCAACGGGCAGATTCAGCAATTGTTTGATGAATACAATAGCGAAGTTGGACTATCCGCTGTGAAGTGGAGCAATGAAATTCTCTCTAAGAAAGATGAAGTCTTGGTACCTGAAAAAGGATGGAAAAAATTAAATACTGAAAGTTACCCTGGCAAGCAAGATGACATCGCATTTATCAACGAGAAAGAAGGTTGGTATGTAAACGGATACGGAAGCATTTATCACACTAACAATGCAGGAGAAACCTGGGAAAAGCAATTGGAAAAGAAAGGGACTTTTTTCCGCTGCATTGCCTTTGTGGATAGTTTACGTGGATATGCGGGAACAGTGGGTACCGAGTATTTTCCAAACGTAACGGATACCATTCCTCTTTACGGAACAAGCGATGGCGGTAGAACGTGGAATCCAGTTTCGTATAGCGGTCCTTATGTTAAAGGTCTTTGCGCTATGGATATTGTCAAAGAACAATTCATCAATCATGGAAAAACCGATTATAAAATTCACATCTATGCAGTTGGTCGTGTGGGCAGCCCTGCCAATATGATGGTGTCACACGATGGAGGGTTGACCTGGACATCTAATAGCATGAACAAAGACTGCAAAATGCTCTTCGATATTAAAATGTTGGATAAGAACAATGGATTTGCTTGTGCAGCGTCTGATGAGGATTTAGAAAAATCAAATGCGGTTATCTTAAAAACCAATGACGGAGGAAAATCATGGAAAAAGGTTTATCAATCTGAGCGTCCATTTGAATGCACTTGGAAGGTCTCTTTTCCAACAAAGGAAGTTGGCTATGTAACCATCCAATCTTATAATCCAGACTCCAATGTAAAACAACAACGTATTGCGAAAACTACTGACGGGGGAAATACATGGAATGAAATCAATTTGATTGAAGATGCCGGAGCAAGAGAATTTGGCATTGGGTTTATCGATGAAAATCATGGCTTCGTTGGTACCATGAATAGTGGGTACGAAACCAAAGATGGTGGCTTAACATGGACACCCATCCATCTAGGAATGGCCTGCAATAAAATCAGAATTTACAAAGATGCCAATGGGAAGGTCTATGGTTATTCCATTGGTGTTGATGTGTTGAAGGGGGAGTTTTAAACTAAAAAGCAACACTAGTGCAAAAGTTAATTGCTGATTTCAAAACATTGCTTTCAAACAACTGGAAAGTAATTGCACTGATTGCAATTGTGGTTTATCTCATTTTTTCTTACCCTGACATCAAGCAGGGAATAATTGATGGCTGGTTCGGTAGTTAGTACTTGGGATTATTTCCCATTGCTTCAAAACAGTTTTCCTTCATCGTTCTTGTTTATATGATCTCGTTAGTTAGTAGAAATGTGTACAAGAGGAATGATGTCATCGAGGGAAGGGCAGAACGGTAAAACGATTTTTTTTATTGGTATGTCACCTTTTTTAAAGCCAAGACACTAACTACTAAAATCCCGAATGGAATTCACCAAACAAGAACGTTTTATGCAGTTATATGAACCGGTTCATGAACGGTTTGAGCGCTACTGCAAAACGCGTGCTTACGGTGAGTTTCATTTCAAAGACATCATGCACGATACCTTGGTTGTTGCGTTTGAGAAGTTTGATGAAATCAAATCTACAGATGCATTTCTTCACTTTTTGTTTGGAACGGCTACGCGAATATTAGCCAATCACCGAAAGAAGAAACGACCAGAATATGTTGATCAGTTGAAAGGAAAGTACGAGTGTTCTCTCAACGAAAATGATTCCATTGAACAACAATTTGAGATCAATGATTTGTACAAATGCTTACAAGAACTGGATCAAGTGACAAGTGAGTGCATTATTCTCTTTGAAATTTCGGGGTTTTCGATTAAAGAAATAATGGGTATTCAAAACTCTAGTGAAGCTGCCGTAAAGCAACGCCTCAGCAGAGGCAGAAAACAGCTGTTGTTACTAATGAAATCACTTGAAATAAAAACGGTGTAATATGAATTCTGAAGAAAAATTAAACCATCTTTTTGAAGCGCTCAAAGCGGAGAAAGCCTCAACCAGCGTTGCTGATGTTACTTCATGGATTCAAGCTTCAGCTCAGGCCACAGCTCCCAAGTCAACCAGTAAAATGATCATTCAAAAAAACTTTTTTATCATGAGTACAATTGCAATAACTGTATTAGTAGGAGGCTTGATTTTTCTTCCTGGAAACAAAGAATCTAAGGATACTCCTCAACAAAAACACACAACGAAAGAATCAACCCTAGACACTTCAACATGTGTTGTGGATCAAACCAGTCGTTTGAAAATGAATGGAAGATTGAGAGAGGCGCCATTCATTCAACCTTTGACTGATTTTGGTATTATACCTTTACCTTTTGTGGAAATAGAGAACGGACCCGCAATCATTCCAATTTATCCAATCCGTTCTACACAGCAAGCACGAATAACGAAAAACCAATCCAATGCAGGCTCCTGGTTTTCTTCCAATGACAGTTTGTTTGTCGATACATTATTTATTGGTGTAAAATCCTTGGTTTTTAAAGGGGATAAATGTGATCTCTTGGTTCGTGGAAGTGAGCGTTCAGATGTCTCCATGAAATACGAATATCAACTAAAAGCAAAGGGTGTTTTCAATAGAAAAAATCATGGAAATTGTGAATTGAGCTATGAGCGGAGGGATTCTGTTCTCACGATTCATTTGGAAAGAGAAGAACAGAAAATCAATGGCGTTAGTGTCATCTTTGATAACAGTGTAATGGAATTTAATGTTCCGGAGAATATAGATGTGAAAATGGATTCAGATTTAGGTGATATTGATGTCATTGGCTTAAGAACAAATACAACAAAAGTATACACAGCACTTGGAGATATTACTGCCGAAAATATATCGGGCAATATCGATTTGCACACAGACCTTGGAGACATTTCCATGAATGATTTGTCGGGAAAAATAAATTCCATTACGTCTTTAGGAGATATCGATGGAGAATATATTTTGATCTCAGACAACAGTATATTTAATACCAGTCTTGGCGATATTGATGTTCAATTGAGCAATTCGCTCTCTGACTGCAGTCTGGATTTGAGCTCAAGCTTGGGTAGGGTAAAAATAGATCGACCAGATTTCAAGAAAAAATCAGGTAGTCAATTAGACATAGGAAATGGGAAATGGAAAGTGATAATGGAAACTTCTTTAGGGAAGGTAATCGTCCGTTAGACTATCAGCTGGAAAACGTCATCATCAGTATTGAACACCATAGAAAAAATGAAAAATATACTAGCTCTCCTTTTCGCCTTATTCACAGGTACCTATCTATTTGCACAAAACACGCCTTCAGAAAAAATGGAAGATTTTGTGGCAAAAAAGGCTGAGAATTGGCAAGCTTCATACGAGAACAAAGACACAAAAACCTATTTGAAACTATTGACAGAGTATATCTCTCTATACAATGGACTCGATTCAATATCCAAACAGGATTTTTTGGGAACAACTATCAGTGCCAACTATACCATGGCCTGTTTATACGCCATGGCTAACAACAAAAAAGAAGCATTCGAATTCTTAAAGTTAGCTATTGAAGCCGGTTCAGGATATTATGATTACAAAACACTCATCACCGACCCCGATATGGATAATCTCAGAAATGAACCTGAGTTTCAAAAAATACTAGCCAAAATGAAGGAATTTGGCGACTATCTTTCTATTCTAAAAAGAGCGGGTAAATACAACTTGTCAGACAATAGAGCATTCCCCGCATTCAGCTATCAAACAAGCGACAATCCAAACCTTGTGGCATTGCGCAAAGGATTCAAGCTCGATAGCATAGCCGGACAAGGTGCAGACGTGTTGCAAATTTTAAATCTCATGCATTGGGTCCACGATTTAGTTCCGCATGATGGAATGAATGGAAATCCGGAGGTCAAAAATGCACGAAGTATGTTGGATGTATGCAAAAAGGAAAGCAGAGGATTGAATTGCCGTGGTTTTGCTCTTGTTTTGAATGAATGCTATTTGTCCATGGGTATTAAATCGCGAATTGTTACCTGTATTCCCAAAGACAGTCTGAAGATTGACCAGGATTGCCATGTCATCAATTCCGTTTATTCCGAATCGCTCAAAAAATGGCTTTGGATTGATCCGACTTTCGATGCCTACGTAATGAATGAAAAAGGAGAACTATTGAGCATCGAAGAAGTACGTGAGCGCTTGATCCATGACAAAACCTTAATTCTGAATCCAGATGCCAATTGGAACAATCAGCAGACACAAACAAAAGAGGATTATCTTGAAAGTTACATGGCAAAAAATCTCTACATCCTAGAGTGTCCTGCATCAAGTGAATACAACATGGAAACAAGTTCTGGGGGGAAAACTTACAACTACATCCGACTTCTCCCGCTTGATTATTTTGATCAAGAATCATTCAAAGAGGAAGATAAACGTGAAGAGAGCAATACGCTGTGGATTACCTATAAAACCAATAACCCGAATGTGTTTTGGGAGCATTGAGAGGAGTAGTTATCTTCAAAGTATTGGTTGCCACATAAAATAGAAATTGAGTAAAAAGATTTTTATTTTTTTGAAGCTAAAATGAGTAAGTATGTTTTTGAACTTTTAAGCAACCTTTTTGTTTAAGTGTTGTCTGTATTTAGGTTGAAAAGAAAAAACAATTGGATGTGTTAATTCTAAGTTATGGGTAAAGCAAATTTGTATACTTTGATTCGATTAGAAGTTAATCCTTTTGTTTTTTCTTTCCTTTTTCTCTTTGGGGTAATCGGGATAAATGCTACTGCCCAGACCCTGGATTACTATTATACTTTCCAATCCACCGATAATTGGACAGAAATAAATAATGATGTCGTATTGTTTTCAGGCAATTTTAATGACGAGGTCTCAGCTTCTTTGAACATCGTTCCTTTTACCATGGGCGTTCAGGGTTTTGTCAATTTTTTTGTTAGTACCAATGGTTTTATAACCTTGGGGCAAGCGCCAGCTGCCAATGACTACGATCCTCTTTCTCAAGGTATAGGTGCTCCAGTGATAGCACCTTTTGCAGCCAATTTGGAAGGCATAGATGCTACTTCAAAAATCAGTTATTCCAATGATTTTTCAGGCTTTCGTATTCAATGGAAGAATGTTAGAAGGGTGGGTTACCCGGGAGAATCATTTTCATTTCAAATCAAGTTAATCAACAATGCTATAACAGGCTTTGGTTTTGGAGCCATCTCTTTTCTATATGGCCCATTTCAGGGTGTGGTAGGACCGGCCTCACAAGTGCAAGTGGGAATTCGGGTGGGTACTGGAACAGGAATTTCGACTTTTTCTAACAGATCGGTATTGGCCGGACAGCCATGGGCGCCAGATCAGAGCGGGGCTGCTTCCAACGCTTCTTGTACCTTTCCTTCAACGAGCGGTGCTGATGGGGTTCCTGCTTTGGGAATGTTGCACCAATGGTTTTTGTTTGCGGCGCCCTACATAGACAATCCTGATGTTAGTCCAAATTGCAATACACAGGGCAATGTGGTCATTTATTCCAACTATGATGGTGGAATTTTGACCATCAATTGTGACGAGAATATTCCCAATCTTAAGATTGGAATTTGTACATATGAACCGATTCAAGTCTCCTTAACAGGACCATTTGTTGGTAATGTAACACAGGTACTGTATGCTGGTTTTAATTCAGTTCAAGGCAATAACAACTGTGGGTTGGGGGATTTCCCAACTTCGATAACGGGTGTCAATCCGGGCATCGTCCAGATTCTCACGGCCCCTTCAGTGGGCGATTATGATCCGTATCACTCAAATGGTCATGGAGGATGGGGTAATATTAACAGCGGCGCGGGATTAATGGTGGGCGTTAGTGGACAGTGTGATACACTCTATCCCGCTGGTGGTGGCAATACGCCGGATGAGGTGGTGTATTATTTTATGACTGAGCTAGGAGGCTCACTTCAATTTCATTATACCCAGTACTCATGTTGGTTGAATGAAACGCTGGATATATCTGATGGAGGAAATTGTTGTATCAACCCATTGACACCCAGTTGGGATATCGTTGTTTCAAATGATGTTACAGTTTGCTCGGGTGAGAATGTTTCATTGGAACTTCTAACCAATAGCAATGGTTCAGGGCCGTTTCAATATGAATGGACGTATGATGGTGTTTCTGTCGGCGGACAGCAAAGTTTGGTTTATCAGCCAAACACAGACGGTGAGGCGTGCCTTACGGTCACAAATGCATTGGGTCAAACCTTATCTGAGTGCATCAATGTTGTTGTAAACGAACCTGCAGATTTGAATGTGGTGATTCCTGATACCTCCGGTTGTTTATCCGAGGGTTTTGTTGTTTTGAATAATGTTGATCCTTCCTTGATAAGTCTGCAGCGATGGTATGTCAATGGTGATTTGGTGGGTACTTCTCCTTCTTTGGCTTTTACCCCAACCCTTGCCGGTAATTACGACATCACATTAGAAGTTGAAGCCGTTAATGGATGTTTATCGGACACCACTGTTTTGGATGCCATACAAGTTTTTGCTGCACCCATTGCAGGATATACCACTGACCCATTGATCTTAGAGTCAGATAATCCCAGTTTTACTCTTACGGATATGTCGTCGGGTAACATTGTGGATTGGCAGTGGATGGTTACTTCTCTTGATGAAGTTTTGACAAGCAATGATGCCAATCCGCAGTTCAATTTGCCTTGGGGAGTGGCAGGTGTTTATCCCATTTCCCTTATGGTGGAGAATGACAACGGATGTACCGATGTTGTTCAGGGTGAAATTGTGGTCAACGAGGTTTTGAGTCTATTTGTACCAACCGCCTTTACCCCTAATGGAGACGGTAAGAATGATGCTTTTCAGTTGGTAGGAACTGGCATTGAAAAGAATGGCTTTGAAATGGAGGTGTACAACCGATGGGGACAGATGGTGTTTTATTCAGAAGAGCCGGATTTGATTTGGACAGGTTCATTTATGGATGGCGCTTACTTTGTTCCTGATGGTTTGTACAATTACGTTATTCGGCTGTCTGTGGATGAAAAGGCGGAGACCAAGGAGTATCGTGGAGTGATACATATTTATCGATAATTTTTGAATCGCTTATGCTTTATGAATTCAGTAACGCTTTCCAAGGGTTGAGTCAGATTTTTCGATGCTCACAGATCTTTATTGGTTTTTGTTCAATGTTATTTTTTGGCATAAATAACAATGTTGCTAGCGCCCAGAAAGAGGCCAATGTTTGGCATTTTGGTTATGGTTATGGCCTTGACTTCAATTCGGGGGAGGCTGTTCAGATAACAGGAGCAATGTCCTCGATCGAAGGATGCACTGCCTATTGTGACTCACTCGGAAATCTATTGTTCTATTCCAATGGTGGTGGTCGCACTCCAGCGAGCGGTCAAGATCCTGGTCACATTTGGAACAGAAACCATGAAGTCATGTATGACATGCAGGGGCTTGAAGGTGGTGGATTTAGCGCTGCGCAATCATCGGTCATCATTCCCGCTCCAAGCGAACCTAATTTATACTACTTATTTACTGTTGACGAAATAGAACACTACGTGGATGCTACACCTGAGATATTGGCGTTGCAGCCCAATGGTAGAGGGTTTCGTTACTTTAAAATAGACATGAATGCAAACAGTGGACTTGGTGAAGTGGTGGAAGCCGATGTTCCCGTTCATGACTATTCTATGGAAGGTTTATGTGCCATTCGACACGCCAATGGAACAGACTATTGGATACTCATCAATCAAGACACAACAGGCATTGGTATTTATAGTGTTACCTCCGAAGGTGTTGCACTTTCTTCTGTGTTTGAAACCGATACGCCACAGTCAGGCGTCATTAAAGCCTCGCCCATTTCGGGTTATTCGGAACCGCTATTTCTCTCTTTTTTCAGCAAAGTAGTCATCTCTAGCGGTCTGATATTGGATTTCAATTTAGAAACGGGCACATTGTCTGAACCGGAACAATTGCCCTTCGTTGGTTCTGAAGCTTTTGAGTTTTCGCACAGCGGCCAATACCTCTACGCCACCTCCTCAGGCCTTGGAACCGGCACACAGCAATTGGTGCGTTACAATATGGCCACCGCATTTGAACAAGGAATTGGGGTTGCGGCAACTCAGGAAGTGATTGCCCCGGAAGTCACAGCATACTATATGCAAATGGCCCCTGACATGAACATCTATTACAGTTGGTTTGATTTCTCTGGTGTTACCCACATTGGAGCCATCAATTGTGCAAACACCGATTCACCAACGGTTACAACCGAAGTGTTCAGTTATAGCGACGGCTTTGAAGATTTATTTGTTTCGCTTCCCAATTTCCCTTCCTGGATTTTTTACAGCCCGTATATCGATTTCATAGAGTGGGGCCCCGACACCGTGTACCTCTGTACGGGCGACTCGATTATACTTGATGCGGGTGTGGGTGACTACTGGGAATGGGGTGGCGATTGCTTCAGTGGTCCAGAAAGTACTTGGCCAGATAATGCCACGCGGTACTTCACAGTAACACAACCGGGAACCTATGTAGCCTGCGTAAATGGCCCCTGCTCAAACGGCAGTGGAGCCGCTGGTTGCGCATCATCCGATCAAATCACTGTCTTGCCTTGCCCAATAGATCCAACGACACCGTGTGACTTGCTTTCACTTCAAGAATCTTTTAATATCTGTATTGGTGACACCCTGCAATTGGTTGCAGATTTGAGCCAATTTGAAAGTTATAATGCCCTGCAATGGATTGGTGGAGGCACCTTTATTCCCTCTGACACGGTTGCACAACCTTTTTACGTTCCATCAGCGCAGGAGATTGCCACTGGATCAGCCAATTTAATTCTACAAGTTTTTGTAGAAGAGGTGAACACAGCGGGAGGAAATTTCCTAGCCTATGATCATGGTGGAGAGGATATGATATTCTACATCAGCACCGCAGATGGAAGTATAGAGACCATTCAAAGCAATACGGGTAATGATTGGACAGCCATGGGTTTTAGCACCGCCACCAATAACTTGTATGGTATATCCAATATTGTTACCTCACCAGCATTGTCCTCTGTCAATATTGAAACCGGTGCAGTGACGCCAATTTTTGATTATCCAAATCACCAATTTTTTGCAGGTGATTTTGATAATGTCAATGATCTTTTTTTTGTCATCGGTATTCCTGAGATCAATGCAGGAGAACCACTGACTCAAACGTTATATACTGTGGATGTGAATAACGGAGCGCTGAATTCCATTGGTGATTTGGCATTGACAGCATTGGATGGATATTTTACCGCAGGTGGAGATGGAATCAACGGACTTGCCTATGACCCTTCTTTGGATTTGCTATTTGCTGCAACGGCCAGTGGTACTTTATTGCAAATTGATCCCACCAATGCAGAGGTTGTTACCATTGGAAGTACGATTGCAGATTTGCGGGGTTTGGCCTATGATTACAATGCCAATGAATTGTGGGGAGTCAATGCCAACGGAAATCTTTTTCACATCAATAAATTAACCGGAGCGTTGATAGAAGAAGTTGTTTGTCAAGAGAATTTGTCTTTAATTACTACTTTGACTTACGCGCTGCCTCAGAATGTCACCCCAAGTGTTTGTTCAGACAACACAACCGTATTTATTGGCAATGATGTTTCTTTGGATTTGGGACAAAGTACCAACCTCTGTGAGGGCGAAACATTGATTCTATCCGCACCTGGGTTTCAGAGTTATCAATGGCAAGACGGAAGTGTAAATGAGAATTATACCGTTAGTGATAGTGGCACATACAGTGTTGAAGTGACAGATGTAAATGGCTGCTCTTATATTGACTCAGTGAATATTGATTATTCAGACTTGCCCAATGTCAATTTTTCTTTCAATCCAACAAGTTTGGTTATTCCCGATTCACTGGTCAATTTTAATGTGTTGGATCCTCAGTCGGGTAATCAGTATTCATGGTTTTTTGAGGGAGCCAATCCTTCTTTTTCAGACGTAATCAATCCTATAATTACTTTCCCTTTGATTCCGGGTATTTATCCCATTGTGTTGATTGCTGAGAACGAAGCATCCTGCGTCGATTCTCTTACCGCATTTATCGAGGTGGATTACGATGGCAGTATCAACTTGCCCAACATCTTCACCCCCGACGGTGATGGTCTCAATGATGCATTTGTTCCTTTTGAGAAATATCCTGGAGAATGGCAGTTGACCATATTTAACCGATGGGGAACAGAAATTTATAATACCAGTGATGTAACCAAAGGTTGGTCAGGTGAGGGAGCGGTGACGGGTACTTATGTTTGGATTTTAACACCGCAAACTGGTCAAAAAGGCGAAGCCAAAACCGGAAATGTATTGCTTGTGAGATCCAAGTGAGGCGTAATGTAGCATTCAAATTTCCGCATCAACTTCAGCTTGAATTATGCCCTAAATAAACACCTTTAGAGCCCCGATTTTGCTTACTTTTGCACCTAACTTATGGCACAGATAGAATTATTACTTCCCAAGATGGGAGAGAGTGTTGCGGAAGCAACCATTATCAAGTGGGTCAAAAATGAAGGTGACGCAGTGAAAGCTGACGAGCCGATCATTGAAATCGCAACCGATAAGGTGGACAGTGAAGTCCCCGCTCCTGAGGATGGAACCCTCATCAAATGCCTGGTCAAAGAGGGTGATGTCGTGCAAGTGGGTCAACCTATTGCCATCATCCAAACCGGCGCAGCAGAAGCTACTGTTGCTGCCGCTCCTGCCGCTCCTGCCGCTGCTCCTGTTGTGGTTGAAGAAAAGATGCCAGATATTCCTTTGGTCCCTTCACCGACAGCCCCTGCTGCAGCCATCGTTTCTGGTGATCGTTTTTATTCTCCTTTGGTCAAGAACATGGCCAAGGCAGAAGGAATCAGTCAAGCCGAGTTGGACTCAGTGTCTGGCTCAGGTCAAGGCGGAAGAGTGACCAAAGAAGATTTAAAAAATTACATTGCCAATCGCGGCAAGGTGAGTGTTGGTCCAGCTGCAACTCCCGCTGCTGACGCTCCAGCACCTGCCAAGGAAGCGCCCAAGGCCAAGCCCGCTCTTTCTGTCAATGGCAATGATGAGATTGTTCAAATGGACCGCATGCGCAAGTTGATTGCGGACCACATGGTGATGAGCAAACAAACCTCTCCCCACGTGACCAGTTATGTAGAAGCGGATTTGACCAATGTGGTGACCTGGAGAGAAAAAGTAAAGAAGCATTTTGAGCAAAAGGAAAAAACCAAATTGACTTTTACGCCAATATTTATTGAAGCGGTTGCCAAGGCCATTAAGGATTTTCCTGGTGTAAACGCTTCAGTGGATGGAGATAAAATCATTTTGCGCGGAGACATCAACATCGGAATGGCGACGGCGTTGCCTTCAGGAAATTTGATTGTTCCCGTTATCAAGAATGCCGATCAATTGAACTTGGTGGGCATTGCTAAGAAAGTCAATGACTTGGCCGAGCGAGCAAGAGCCAACAAATTATCACCCGACGATATTCAAGGAGGAACCTACACATTGACCAATGTTGGATCATTTGGCAATGTAATGGGAACGCCCATCATCAACCAACCACAAGTGGCTATCTTAGCTGTTGGTGCTATTCGCAAGAAGCCTGCAGTGATTGAGACTCCAGCAGGTGATTTCATCGGTATCCGTCACATGATGTTCCTTTCCCACAGTTACGACCACCGCATTGTCGATGGCGCGTTGGGTGGAATGTTTGTAAGAAGAGTGGCTGATTATTTGGAAAATTGGGATGTTAATCGCGATATTTGATTGTAAATAATTTAAATTCAGTTCTATGGATTTTTTGAAAAGGTTAATCATGGGTTTGATCATCTGTCTAGGTATGATCTCACCCGTGTTTGCGCAACCTGAAACACCTGCCAATTTCAATGAGGCCAATACCCTTATCGAAGAAAAGCTATGGGACCAAGCAGTCATCGAATGGCAAAAGCTATTGGCTAAAAAACCCCTCAATGCCAATTATCATTACAAGTTGGGTATGTGCTTGTTGGAGACCAAGGACAAGAAAGATGCATTGGAGCATTTGGAAACAGCCACGGGCAGCGGGAAATTTTCCAAGAATTATGATCCGTATGATGAGAGTGAAGAACTGGCTCCTATTGAGGCATTGTCCTACTTGGCTAAGGCTCAGCATTTGAATGGTAAGCCAGATGATGCAATAGAATCCTATGAATTGTTAAAGACCAAGATTAAAAATCCAGGTCACCTTTTGTTACAAGATATGCCCAGACAATTGGAACAATGTGAGGAGGCCAAGTTGCAAATGAAGTCACCCAAGAATCATAAAATCAATAACGTAGGTACAGCAATCAATTCTGAGTACAAAGATTTCAATGGCTTATCTCCGAAGGATTTGAGTATTTTGTATTTTAGTTCAAACCGAGAGCGTGCGGATGGTAGCAATGCCAAGTTGGTGGATCCAGAAACCATGGAGTTTGAAGATGATTTGTACATGAGCTTCAGAGGTGCCTCTGGCAAATGGGGTCCCGCAGAATTACTCAGCATCAATTCGGACAAGGGCGACCGTGTAACAGGTATTACCGCAGATGGACATACCTTGTTCATTAGCAAAGGTCCACGAGATGATGCAGAGTTTTACATGTGCAAGTTAATCGGAGAAAGATGGACAGATCCTGTGCCTTTGGGCGCATCCGTGAATTCTCAATTCCAAGAGATGGACATGGCCATTTCTCCCGATGGTAAAACGATTTATTTCACGAGTAATCGTCCCAACGGATTGGGAGGTTTTGATATCTACCGCGCCAAGTTGGAAAAGAATGGCGAATGGGGAGAAGCGGAGAATTTGGGAGAGTTGGTGAATACAAAATACAGTGAAGTATCGCCATCCATTGGCGGAAATGGAAAGATTTTGTATTTCTCTTCTGAAGGGCACAATACAATGGGGGGATTTGATTTGTTCTCATCTAAAATTGACGCCAAAGGAAACATAGGGAATACAGTTAATGTGGGTTACCCATTGTCTACAACGGACGATGATTATTATTTCCAAGCAGTTCCCATTTCACGCAAAGGTTTTATTACTTCTTCAAAGATTGGTGGCTCTGGACTTCAGGATATTTATGAGGTTACATTGGCCCGCGACCCAAATGAAGCTCCAGTTGTTTTAAAAGGCAATTTGATTTCTTTGTCAAAATCAATTCCAACAGGATTGAAATTGTTGGCCAAGGCCAAGGATGAAGACCTAAAGGTTGAAGCCTCAGTAGATGCTGCTTCAGGAATGTATGAATTGAAGTTGCCTCCTTGCGCAGAATACAAAGTGCAAGTGATGTTGGAGAAAATTGTCCTCAATGAGTATCAAGTAGAGGCTGTCTGCGATGAGTCGGTAATGACCATTGAGCACGAAACATATGTCCTACCTATAGTCAAGCGTCCTCCTCCTCCCAAAGTGGATTTGACCGCAGAAAAGTCTAAGAAAGAAGCCAAGGCGGAGAAGAAGGCTGAAAAAGAGAAAGAGAAGACCGATAAGGAAAAGGCCAAAGCTGATGAGTTAGCAGCCAAAGAGAAGGAAGAATTGGCCAATATGAAATTTGGCGGTAAAAAAGCCAAACCTGTGAAAGAGAAGCCAGCAGGTGAAACAGAGAAAATCAGCCCTACAAAATATTATTTTACCTATGGAGTTTTCCGAGTGAAATTGGAAGACATGGGATTGTTTGTTGAAGAGGTGGCGGTATTAATTGAAAAACGCGGTATTACTGAGATTGATGTCTATGCGAGCTCCTCTAAAGTTCCACGCTCCAACAAAAAATCAAATGATGAGTTGTCCAAGCAAAGAGCAGATGACGCAATGATTGTGATTCGCAAAGAGTTGCAGCGCATGGGTTATGAGGAAGGAGTTCATTACAAGTTTAGAAAAATCGACTCTGGCGTAAACGGAAAGGAATATGAGAATGACGCCAAAGAGAACAAAGATGTTTATGAGCGCTATCAGTATGTTGAGCTTTCAGCAGAAGGATAATTAAAATAAAAACCAATACTGCAACCCCCGAGTAGGGGGTTGTTTTTTAATATGAAGTATCAATTTAATTTGAAGAAGCCATTGGCTTTTTTCGATCTGGAGACCACGGGTGTTGATGTAGGAAAAGACAGGATTGTTGAAATTGCTGTTGTTAAGATTATGCCCAACGGTCAAGTGCACCATCTCCCTGCAGAAGGCAAAGGAAGGTTGTTGTTCAACCCAGAAATGCCCATCCCATTGGAGTCTTCTATCATTCATGGGATTTATGATGGTGATGTTGTTGATGCTCCCACATTTACTGATTATTCATCCAAGTTGTTTCAGTTTCTCATGGATTGCGATTTGGCGGGTTTCAACTCCAATAAGTTTGATTTGCCATTGTTGGCAGAAGAGTTTTTACGTGCCGGAGTAGAGTTTAGTGTAGAGGGTAGAAATTTGGTCGATGTGCAAGTGCTGTTTCACATGATGGAGCCAAGGAACTTGTCTGCCGCTTTGCGTTTTTATTGCAATAGAGAATTGGAAGATGCGCACGAAGCCATGCCTGATGTTATTGCCACCGCAGATGTGTTGAATGCCATGATAGGAAAGTATCAAAACGTTCCAGTTCCTGGAGGAGATCCAAACGCTTTTCCCGTTCAGAATGATATGGAATTGCTCCATAAAATGAGTGAAAGAAGGCGCAAGGCTGATCTTGTTGGACATGTGGTCTACAACGAAGATGATATGCCCGTGTTCAATTTCGGCAAGCACAAAGGCGTTTTGGTGACCCAGGTTTTTCTTCAAGAACCGGGCTATTATGGTTGGTTGATGAATGCTGATTTCCCTCGATATACAAAGCAAGTATTCAAAAAGATCAAAGAATCGATGTGAAGAAAATAGTGGTCTTGGTCAGTAATGATTTGAGCTACGATCAACGGGTAGCCAAGACTTGCACATGGTGGCATGAGCGTGGAACTGAGGTTATTTTGATTGGCTTTGAGAAGAAAGGTAGCCTTCCAATTTCTTTTCCCTACCGTACTTTGAGATTTTCAAATCCTTTTCAGCGAGGGGTTTTGTTCTACGCTTGGATTCAATTCCGTCTGTTTTTTTATCTTTTGTTGCACCGTGCTGACGCAGTTTGGTGCAATGATTTGGATACCCTTTGTCCAGCTGTAAGTTTGAAGTTTTGGAAGAAATGGAAGATCATGTATGATGCCCATGAATGCTTCACGGAATCAGTTGGTTTGATGGATAATCCCATTAAACGAAAGGTTTGGTTGACGGTCGAACGCATCTGCATGCCCAAATTGGATTATTGCTTTACAGTTTCAAATGGGATACGGGAATTCTATCAGAACAAGTACAATAGGTCTTTTCAGGTCATGCGCAATTTACCGGACTTGTCTATTTCTCCTGTTACTGCTGAAAAACCAATGTCATGGGAAGGCAAACAAGTACTTTTTTATCATGGTGTATTCAATGCCCATCGGGGTTTGGATGAACTCATCGATGCAATGCCGTTGCTGCAAGAAATCATTTTGGTATTGGTTGGTTATGGCGAACATGAAGTGGTGTTAAAAGACAAAGTGAAATTGCTGCATTTGGAAGAAAAGGTCTTCTTTTTAGGACCCATGAATTACCCAAATATTTTGGGAATGCTTCAACATGCAGATTTGGGTATCGCGCTGGAAAAGCCTGTTAGTGAGAGTTTCAAGTGGGCATTGCCCAATAAGATATTTGATTATGCCCGAATGGGTTTGCCCTTTGTTACCCTGGGAAACCCTGAGGTTAGTTCTATTTTAGACAAATATCCCATGGGGTGGGTAACTCAATCTTTGAAGCCCCGAGATTTATCATCTTTTATCCTCCAATGCCTCAAGGATATTCCAAATCAAACCTCAACATTGCATGCTGCCCAAAAAGCATTTCTGGTTAATAATAATGCGGAGATGGAATGGAAGATTTTGGAGTCTATTGTTGAATAGCTCGCGGAATCAAACGCTTTAAACAGAATTTGGCCATTGATAAACCGGCGAATAGTGTATTTAGCGGAAACGAAAGCAAGTTCATTTTTATTCTCATTTCTTCCTTGTACAATGGCCAGGTGAATTTTTTGGATAAACCATCTGCTTTGCATACAGCAAAGGTCAATGCTGTCCCTAGGGCCTTGCATTTTGAAAGATACAACTGCAGATGAAGATGATAGTCTCCTAAGATTTTATAATCTGCACTGAAAGGGTGTTTGGTAAAAACATCCTTGCGGTACAGACAACCTTGCTGGTGTAGGGTATTTCTCCAATACATCTTCCAATTCAAACGATTATCAAAAGTTTTTGGAATCCAGTGGCTGACGGAATGGGTGTTTTCTACTTTGCCCAGCATGATATCATAAGAGGGCAGGAAACCATATTGCATCAGTCGTTCGATGATGTTTTCACTGGCCAACTGATCATCTGCGCCCATCAGATAAATCCAATCTCCTTTGCTTTTTTCAATTCCTTTTTGGAATGCGTCAAAAATCCCGTTGTCTTTTTCTACAACTATCAAACATTGATCTTTGAACGCTTCAAGAATAGAAACGGTTGCTTGATCTGTGCTTTCCGCATCTTGAATGATGAGTTCTATTTTTGGATAGGATTGATGAAGGACAGAAAGGATGGCCTTTTTGAGGTCTTCACCAGCATTGAAACAAGGAATGACAACACTTACCCAAGTCATGCCTGTGGTGATGCCGTTTGTATTTTTCCTTCTTCACAAACCCATACTTTTCCTTTGAATTGTTGCATGGCAACGTAGTCATGGGATGCCATCAGCACAGCGGTTCCAGAAAGAGAAATTTGGTAGAGCAGCTCAGTGATTTCTAAGCTCATTTGCGGATCCAAATTTCCAGTGGGCTCATCGGCAATGATGAGCATGGGTGTATTGAGCAGTGCGCGGGCAATGGCCACACGTTGTCTTTCTCCACCGCTCAATTGATGTGGTTTTTGCAAGCCTTTGTTGTTGAGGCCAACACTGTCCAATGAAGATTCTATGCGGCTTCTAATGGCATTGGCATCTTTCCATCCTGTTGCCTGTAAAACAAATTCAAGATTTTCATTGACTGTTCTGTCATGCAATAACTCAAACTCTTGAAAGACAATTCCGATTTTTCTTCGCAGAAATGGAACCTCTTTTTGTTTGATGGTTTTTAAATTGTATCCGCAGCAATCCGCTTCGTCAGCCTGAATGTCGTGGTCTGCATACAACGTTTTCATAAAACTACTTTTGCCACTTCCACTTTTTCCAATCAAATACACAAATTCACCTGGGTGCATTTGAAAATTCAATTGGGACAACACAGGAATTTTATCGTGGAAAACGCTACCATTGACAATTTGAACCAAAGCTTGACTTGTACTCATGATGTGAAGGTAAAACGAAAAAAAAGGTCGGAGATACACTCCGACCTTTTTTATTGACACCCCGATTGGGAATACCTTAAATCTTGAAATCTTTCTTCTTCACTTTTGGGTTCAAATTGAACTCACTTATGGTGATTTCTACCATTTGTCCACCAGCATTTTGTTTCACCACGCTGGGGTACTTTATGCCATCTTTGGTTTCTCCGTAAGAAACGATAGTCGTTTCAGAGGTTTGAGCAGTTTCACCTACTTTCTGCACGGTGATGGTCTTCATGCGCAATCCAGTTTTAACATCAAAGTAATCGGTGGATACCAATCCGTTCGCGTAAATGTTTTCGATAACATACATATCTGCACCATTCACTACTTCAATTCCTTTTAATTGAGACTGAATGCCAAAGTCAGCGTAGTGCAATTCAGCCAATAAGTCGCTTTGGATTTTGGCTTGAAGGATTTCAGCTTCTCCAGCTTCCATGCTCTGTCCCATTTGAGAAATTTGCATTTTGGTACCATCCCAAGTTTGTGTCATCATGGCGTTTCCGTTCATGGATACCACCATGCGCAAGGCTGTATTGGCGATGCAAACGCTTTGCATGTCCAATTTGGCCATGCCAACATCAAATTTCCCTTTTTGCTCAAAGGATTTGATCTTGGCAATTTTATCTTTTCCACCAACTGCTTGGATGTAGTTATTGAATACAACTTGTGTTGTAACGTCTGCAGGAGCTGGGCGCATGTCAACGAATACGCTACCATCTGGGTTGAACTTTAAGATTTTTCCGTCTGCATCAAAAGCAGTGATTTTACTTTCAATCTCTTTGTTTCCGACGACTGTGATGTAAGCGTTGTTAGGCAATAATACTCGCTTGGCCAATGTCAAGATATCCATTGACGTTACTGCATTCAATCTTTCCAAGTAGGTTTCATAGAAGTTCTTGGGCAATCCGTATTTGTCAATGTTCTTGGCAAATCGTGCAACGGTTTGAGGTCTTTCCAAAGAGCGGGCAAACTGTCCCGTCATGATGTTCTTGACAATTTGTAATGTTTTGTCATCAACTGCTTCGGTAGTCAGTTTAGAAATTTCAAACATGATTTGGGTAATGGAACTATCTGTCACTTCATTTCTTACACTGGCACCCGCGCTGAAGTTTCCAACATAATCATCTGCGGCTATATCAGAGTAGGCTCCGTAGGTGTAGGCTTTGTCTTCTCTTAGGTTTTGCATCAAACGTGTTTGAAATCCGCTTCCACCTAAGATGTTGTTCAATACAGAGGCTACCAAAGCATCTTGTGTGGTAGGAATCAAATCAATGGGGTAGGTGATGTTGATAACGGATTGCACCGCACCTGGCATGGGAACAAAAACCACTTCGTTTCCGCCTGGTAACTTGGGTGCGCGGAATTTCATTTTGGGCACATCACCTCTTGTCCAAGATGCAAAATATTTATTGGCTTGTGCTTTGGCCGTTTCCATGGTGATATCACCAACAATGATCAAATACGCTATATTGGGCTTGAAGTAATTGTTGTAATAATTGACAATGTCTTCACGGGTAATGTTCTTTACGGTTTCTTCGGTCATTTGCTCTCCATAGGGATGGTTTTTACCATAAGTAACCATGTTGCCAATTTTAGAAGAGATAGAATTGGGATCAGTTTTTTCTGAAATCAAACCACTGATGGTTTTTTTCTTGGCTTTCTCCAATTCAGTTTCAGGGAAAGAAGGTTGAAGCAATACATCAGAAAATATCTCCAACATTTTCTCGCTGTGTTTGGTCAAACAAGCACCGAAAATACCATCAGAACCACTGGAAAATTGCGCGCCGATAAAGTCAATCGAAGAGGTGATTTCGTCTTTTGAACGTGTTGTTGTGCCCTTAGACATCATGTCTCCAGCGAAAGAAACATACCCAGCTTTTTCTCCCTCTTTGATGGGATCTATTTCCAATTGCAAAGAGTAAGATACATTGGGCAATTTGTGGTTTTCAACAACAATGACCTTTAAGCCGTTGTCCATGGTGAAATTTTGGTAAGACCCAATTTGAATTTTGGGCGCTGGCCCAGCCGCAGGCGCTTTGCTGCGGTCAACTTTTTGTGCCATTCCCGCCACGGCAATCATCAGGGCGCAAATGGATGAAATATATTTTTTCATGATAGAATAGACTTGGGATTATTGTTTTAAAAGACTAGGATCGTGCTCAAAGTAAATGGTAACTCTGTTTTCAGGCGTGTAATACGTCTTAGCCGCCTTCATCATGTCTTCCTTGGTTACTTTCATGTAGCGATCAATTTCAGTGTTGATCAAATTGGTTTCGCCATAGTAAGTGTAATAATTGGCCAAGCTTTCAGCAATGCCGGCCATGCTCGAGTTTCTAGAGATAAAATCACTTTCGATTTGGTTGCGCAATTTTTGGTATTCACCATCAGTGATGGGCGTGGTTTTTAATTTCTCCACTTCAGCATTGATAGCTGTTTCTAGGTTATTGGTTTCAACGCCCATGTTGGCCATGGCAAAAGCCAATGTCAATCCTGGATCTTCAAGGTTGAAAGTAAAAGCTCCGCAATACATGGCCAACTCTTGCTCGTCAACGATGCTTTTGTTCAATCTAGAACTTTCACCGTTGGAAAGCAAAGTGTTGAGCATGTCTACTGCATAAAATTCATTGGTGCCCTGCGCAGGAATGCGGTAGGCTTGAACCAATAAAGGCAATTGATCTTTTACTTTGATGACATCACGAACCTCACCTTTGGGCTCCTCTTTAAAAGTAGGACGCACGATGTCTTTGCCTCTTGGAATTTCTCCAAAATAGCTGTCGATTAATTTCTTGATTTGATCAGGATTAAAGTCGCCTGCGATGCTCAATACGGCATTGTTGGGAACGTAGTACGTGTGATAGAAATCCACAAAGTCCTGATCCTTGGCGGCATTCAAATCATCTAAACTTCCGATGGGTGCCCATGCGTAGGTGTTGTTTTTGTATGCGCGCTTCAACGTTTCGGGAAATAGATTTCCGTAAGGTTGATTGTCATAACGCTGGCGCTTTTCTTCTTTTACAACCTCACGTTGGGTTTCTATACCTTCTTTCTCCACTTTGGCGTGCATCATGCGCTCACTTTCCAACCACAAACCCAATTCCAATTGGTTGCTGGGCAATAAGTCATAATAAAACGTTCTGTCTTGAGAAGTATTGGCGTTCAAGCCTCCACCTGCATTCTCTACATATTTGGCGTATTCACCGCGACCGATATTGTCTGAGCCTTCAAAAAGCAAATGCTCAAAAAAGTGCGCCATGCCGGTGCGACCAACCTGCTCATTTTTGGAGCCAACGTGATACAAAACAGTGACGGCTACAATAGGTGTGCTGTGGTCTTCATGCAAGATCACATGCAGACCATTTTTCAGATTGTATTCTGAAAATTTAATCTGTTGTGCCATCCCCAATTGACCGATGAAAGCAGCGGTCAAGAAAAGCAAAATTCTTTTTTTCATTGTTTAAGGATTATGCGCCAAAAATAGGGCATACCCAATACCAAACAATGTCTAAAATTGCTAAATCCTATTGTCTTGAGGGAGGCTTTTGCAGTATTTAACGCTTAATGCCCACCGCCCTCAACCGCCGTCAATACGACACCTTGTTTTTTGAGGATTTGAGCCACTTTAAACCCGTAGAAAGCAAGGTAAGCAAAACAGGCTACACCAACCCAGTAAGAAGCTTGAATGCCAATGGCTGGCATCTCTGCCAAAGCACCCTGGGTAACGCTGATGAATCCTCCACCCATGATCATCATAATCAAGTAGCCTGAACCTTGGTTGGTCTGATGTCCCAATCCTGAAATGGCAAGCGTATAAATGCACGGCCAAAGTGTGCTGCAGAATAAACCAACACTAATGAAAGCATAAGCACTGACCATACCTGTTCCGTAAATACCAATCAACAATGATCCAATACCCAATAATGAGTAAATCAACAATTGGCGTGATGGGTTTCCTTGGCTAAGAAAATCACCCACGATTAAAATAAGGATGATGCCTGCATATGGATAGAAAATGGTCAGTTCATGACCGGCGATGGCATTCACCAAAAGAAAAATACCAAATGCAGCGTATGGAAGCCCAATGCGGAACAACATTTTTTGCATATTGTCTTTGGCAAATACTAGTCCGGCAGAGGTCCATCGTCCTATCATCAAGCTGGCCCAGAACAATGAGACATAAGGAGCGATGTGCTCCTCACTGATTTGCAATTTTTGTTTCATGAATTCGGGAAGGTTGGAAGCGGTGGAAACTTCTACTCCAACGTAGACAAAGATGGCAATCATTCCCAGCCACAATTGCGGAAAACGAAAAACGCTCTTGTTATCTTTTATGTCAACTTCTTTTTGTTCAAGCTGATCTGGTATAGAACTTTTCAAGAAGAAGTAAGCGGCCAATAAAAAGGCCAAACCGAGAACCAAATAGGGAAATTTCACAGCGTTGACATCCATGGCTGTTTGGCTACCTACTTTACCAAAAATCGCAAATGCGACAATGAGTGGGCCAATGGTAGTTCCAATGTTGTTAATCCCACCTGCCAAGCTGAGTCGTTGACTGCCTTGATCGGGATTGCCCAGGATAATGGCCAGGGGATTGGCAACAGTCTGTTGCAATGAAAAGCCCAAACCAACAATGAACAGTCCTGTAATGAATATGGCAAAAGTGACATTTTTATCGGATTTGAATTCCGCTTTAGCAAGGTCTTCTGTCATGGCGTTAGCCTCTGCATATTCTGCAGTGAGTTGACCTTGCGCCATCATGTTCATGCGGAAGTAATAGTCTGTTAATTTGGCTTGGTATTCCTGCTCTGCTTTTACATAATACTCTGCCGCAGGATAGAACAATCCCGTTCCCAGCGCACTGATGGCCAATCCCAAGGCCAATCCTTTGCGGTAGCCAATGGATTCCAGAATGTCTTTTTTTCTTAACTTGGAAATGACAATGTAAGCAATAGATCCTATGGTATAGGCCACATAGAAAGCGAATGATACCATTTGGGATTGAATTTGATCCAAGTCCAATACCTTTTTAAATACCGGTATCAAAATGTCATTTCCTGCAGCTACAAAGCCCCAAAAGAAAAATACCAAAATCAATGCTGAGAACGCCTTTTTTTGTTGTGAATTCATTACCTTGCTTGTTAATCGGTTAAGTGATGCAATATAGAATTTTTTTTCAGATTTTTCTCTTTTCACTTTTACTTATTGTAAAAAGTGCAATTTCTCAAACAGTGAAGACAAAGGACCGTTGGGGTCAGGACGTTGTGTTTGTGGATGGTGCAGTTTTAAGGATGAAGGACAAGTGGGGCCAACCCCTTTATTATTGGGATGGAGTTACCATCAAGACCAAGGACAAATGGAGCGAAGCCCGTTTTTATTTTGATGGATTAATAGTGAGGCAGAAGGACAAGTGGGGCGATGCCTTGTATTATTTTGATGGTCAGACCATCAAACAGAAGGACAAATGGGGACAAGCACTCTATTTCATCGATGGTCAAACGTTAAAGGTCAAGGACAAGTGGGGTGAACCCGTATATTATTTCGAATCGATTCCAGAAAAATGGGTCATCATCTGTCTGATTCAATGAAAAAAGGACTTTTTTTCTTTTCTGTTTTGTTGTGTTCTTGCACAACACCTGTTTCATTTATGAAGCAATTGGAAGGTACTTGGTGTGGCCCATCTTCTGGAGAAGGTGAGATTTGTGAAACATGGAAACCTACAGAACAGGGATGGGAAGGAATGGGGGAGTGGTTGGAAGATGGTCAAAGATCCACCACTGAGCATTTGTCTATTTTAGAAACCGATAGTGGATGGTACTATGTGGCTCATCCTATCCAAGCAAAGAACCCCACGTTTTTCAAGTTGAAAGAAGTTACAAAAACCACATTGATGGTATCCAATCCGCGCCACGATTTTCCACAAACCATAATGTACCGCTTATCCGGCGATACCTTGTTTGTTCATTTAGAAGGTGAGGACATGAATGAGGAACCCATCGAGGAAGATTATTACCTCCTCAAAAGTCATTAGACTCCCGGATTCAAATTCATTTTCTCTGCGTAGTATTCGCAGAAATCTTTCATGGTGGAGGCCATGCGTGTGTCACCGGTTGACCTTTCAAAACTATCAGACAACGTCAATAGCGTTTGGTGCACAAAGAATTTCATTTCATCAACGGTCATTTCCTTGGTCCATAGGTCAATGCGCATGGTGTTCTTTTCATGCTTATCCCAGAAACCTAAAATCATGGCTTTGGCTTCGCGTTGTTCTCCGGCATCAGTGGCTTCCCATTGGATTTTCTCTGCTACCTTGTTGTTATCTAATTCAATTTGTATGTTGATGGATGATTGACTCATTTTGTTTAAAGTTCAGGTTTATAAGCGCTGAGTATTTTTTGATTGTTTCTTTCTTTCCACAATTGCTCCAAAGTTACATTGGGATTTTTGATCATGTAGGCAGAAACTATTTTCCATCCCATCCATAGACCCAATTGAGGACTGGCTCCAGCAGGTAGATTCCCAGCATTGGTGAAGGGAGCTTCATTGAACCACTTGGCAATTTCTTCTTTTTGCGTTCCAAAAAGAACGTCTTGTCGCGCAATTTCTTTCCAGATGTTGAGTTCATTCTCATTGGCCCAATCCCATTCTTTTTTGCTCCACATGAGGTGCGTTGAATCAGCTGTTTCTGGTTGAACAATCCCCAATGCATACATGATTTTTCCGGAGTAAATCATTGAGCTCAGGAAGTCGTTTTTTTCAGGAGGAATGGAGTCGTAGTGGTCATATCTAAACGACAACCAATTGAATAGGGCATTGGAACACAAATAGCGCGCATCCATGTTGAATCGCTTATAATTCGGGAATCGTTCAGGAGGGAACTCCTTTACCAACGGATGTGGGTAGATGTAGTAGTCCAATCCTATGAATAAGTTGTTGTTTATGGCAAAAGAAGCTGCTGCCAATCCAGCATTCATCCAAATGAGGTTGGGGTTTTCTTCTTTGGGTAAAAGGACTTTTAATCGGGCAAAGGATTCAGCCAGTTGTTTTTCATAGTCCTTTATTTTTTCTGGACCATGGGTTTCTATGGATGCTTGCTGAAGGTCGCGCATGTCCTTGAACTGCGCAAACCGCTGAAGCGTTTGCCAAGTGCTGGAGTCAGAGGCTTTGCCCATTCCCATGATTTGTTCCAAGTAGGCAGTGAAAACTACTTCAGGCAATTGTTCAATTTGTTTTCTGAAATCTTTTTTATCGGCATTATTAAAAACCAATTCATCCA
Source organism: Flavobacteriales bacterium (assembly GCA_947442505.1). Taxonomy (GTDB): domain Bacteria; phylum Bacteroidota; class Bacteroidia; order Flavobacteriales_D; family Sanyastnellaceae; genus CAMCTV01. Next base: position 45,723 of record CANEVR010000007.1, read on the forward strand.
ATCGATATGATTGGAGAGGAGTGACGATAAGTTGATGCTCAATTTGCTCTTGGCGCGGATCCTTGGATTGACGATTACACCCACCACATCCCGAAAGTAGGAGCAATAAGCTTGTGTATAAAAAACATTGGTGAATCAGAAATTTCATCATTAGATTTGAGCGAATAACAGTGCAAGATTAACTAAAATACATTGATGATGAAAAAAATCGTTTTCTTGGTAATGGGCTTGGTGGTGATGAACATGGTTTCTGCCCAGGACAAATCATTTAAAATAGGAATCAAATTGTCACCTGCCGTTGGGTTTATGAAAACCGATGTTGGGGACATTGCCACCAATGGTCGTCCTGTTCGTTTTGGTTACGGATTAATCTTTGACCGTATGTTTTCAGAAAACTATGCTTTGGGTTTTGGTCTGAACATGTTAGAATTTGGTGGACACGCTGAATACACGCGCTTGTATTCAGAATCAGGATCGACACCGACTGTTCAATATGTGAAGCGCAATTACAGCAAAGTAAAATATGTTGAGATGCCACTGACCTTGAAATTGCGCACTGCCATGATTGGTAAGATGATTTATTGGGGGCAATTTGGTGTTGGATTGGGTTATTTGTTTTCAGGATATGCGGATGAGGAAACGACTGATTTGTATGAGCAGTTGGATGCAGCCAATGGCGGACCTTTTACATATGCTAGTGGCAAAGTGAGTGAGGATGATAAATTAGATATTAAGTCAAATCTGAATCCCATTCGCGCAAGCATGATTATCGCGGCTGGCGCTGAGTATCCTATTTCCGGTTCAACGTTTTTGTCCTACGGAATCACATACAATGGAGGATTGTTGAGTATGTATGAGACGGGTGATGAAGTAGTAAAATACAGAGACGGCGCTGTGGCTTTCAATAATGACAACAAGTCACCAGTATTTGTTGACAAGAAGATTTTATTGAATCAGGTTCAATTGAACGTCGGGATTATCTTTTAATGCAACACGATAACATTATCCGACACATCGTTGAGTGGCTTCAGGGCTACTTGAAGTCATCTGGCCAAAGTGGTTTTGTAGTGGGCGTAAGCGGCGGTATAGATTCAGCATTAACCTCAACACTTTGCGCCATGACGGGAGCTCCTACTTTGTGTTTGGAGTTGCCCATTCATCAGCCTGCCAATCAAGTCTCTCGCGCATTGAATCACATGGCCCAATTGCAATCCCGTTTTCAGAATTGCAAGGGAATGACAGTTCCGCTGACGGAGTCCTTTGAAACTTTGACAGGCTCTTGGTCCAAAATAGAAGACGGACAATTGCAGCACTTGGCTTTGGCCAATACCAGAGCCCGTTTGCGGATGACTACTTTGTATTACTATGCAGGCATTCACCGTTCATTGGTGGCGGGAACTGGAAATAAGGTAGAAGATTTTGGCGTTGGTTTCTATACCAAATACGGAGATGGCGGTGTGGATGTGTCGCCAATAGCGGGATTGAAGAAAACGGAGGTGTATGAACTGGCAAGGCATGTAGGCGTCGAAGAAGATATTTTGATAGCGCCACCAACAGATGGTCTTTGGCAGGATGACCGATCCGATGAAGACCAAATGGGTGCCACCTATCCTGAGTTGGAATGGGCCATGGATTGGTTGTCCAACCATGGATTAAAGAATGACAATAAATGGATAAAGCCGGAGTATTTTCTTTGGAATGCTCTTTTGCAAAGACAACAAGAGGTATTGACCATTTATATGCGTTTGCACAACAACAATCAACACAAAATGACCCCCATCCCGGTGTGTGAGATCCCACAAGATTGGTTGTAATCAAATGCGAATTCCAATGACTAGGATGTCATCGGTTTGCTCATGATCTCCTTTCCATTGATTGAAGGCATTAAGCAGTTTTTCTCTTTGCTGTAGATGCCCTTCTGTTGCTATAGAAGTCAATAATTCTTTCAAGGATTTTCGCATGAATTTCTTTTCCAAGGCTCCTCCAAACTGATCAGCATATCCATCGCTGAAAACAAATACCATATCATTTTTTTGAATGTCATTGCTGTGTGTTGTGAAGACATTGTGGGTATTGGCATCATTGCCGATGCTCTTTTTATCGCCTTTAATTTCTATCAGTTGGCCATCTCTTATGATGATAACATTGTTTTGCGCACCTGAAAATTCCAGGACCATATTGTCATAATCCACAGAGCACAGCGCAATGTCCATCCCATCTTTGATTTGGTTTTCATTGTTTGTGTTGAATGCCGCAGCGGCTATCCTGTTTACTTGATTTAGAATTTGCCCAGGCTTGGTGTAAACCTTGGTCACGTGGTTCAATGCATTGTGCGCAATGAGACTCATGAAGGCTCCAGGAACGCCGTGACCAGTGCAATCAGCCGCGGCAAAAAGTTTTTTGTTTCCTTGTTGTTGGAACCAATAAAAATCACCAGAGACAACGTCTTTGGGCAGATAGAGAATAAAGTGTTCAGGGAATATTTTTTGAATGGATGCCGTATCGGGAAGAATAGAATCTTGTAGTCGTTTTGCGTAAGAGATACTCGATTTTAAATCGGCATACAAGGATTGAATCTGTTCCTTTTGTTCTTCTGCAGTGTTTTTTTGTCGTGTGATTTCTTGTGTTTGTTCCGCTACTTTTTCCTCCATGCGGTGGCGATAGAAAGAGAGGTCATCTTTCATTCGGAGCAAAGCTTTTCCCATCTCATCCTCATTGGATAGGGGCTCAAATGAAGCTTCAAGGTTTCCGCGTCCAATTTCAGTTGCAAAGTTTTTGGTTCGTTCAAAGTTTTGCATCAATTTGTCCATGGCAATGCTCATGTCACCAATCTCATCATTGAATTTGGGCAGTTCCTCTTGGCTATATATTCCAAATGATAATTTCTTTAAACTTTTTCTTATTGTTCTGACGCGTGAAGTAATGGATTGACTCGTGAAATAGGCAATTGTAATACCCATTAGTATGATGATGACGCCAAAAAGAGACAACAGATAATAGAGGTCATCAAATGATTGATCCATGGACTCTCTCTCTTGCGAGATGGATTCTTTGAATTGATTGAGGAGATCTTTGAGTATGAATTGGGTTCTTTCCACTTCAAATGGAATTTCTGTTCCTTGAAGAAAAAGGTCTTCTGACAACATGATGTTCATCGGGTCATTGTAGCTGTCAAAGCAGCATAGGGTCTCTCTCAGTTTGGAATATTTCTCATTGAGCAGTTTCCAGTGACCAATGACAAGTGCCCACTCTTCTTTTTGTTTTTCTGACCAAAGGTGATGCAACTTTTGAATGGCTGAAATTTGATTTGGAATGATTGAATCACATAGTGCAATGAAAGTTCTTCTCTCAATGTGGTCCTCATTTCTTTGAACATATGCCCATTGTTTTGCAAGATCAAAAGATTGTTCTATGCTCAATAATAGATTTCTATTCAAAGTCAATGCTGGCAAATGAACGTTGTTCATTTGGTGGTTGATTTTCTCTGCCTTGCTCAGTGTGGTTTGCACAAAGAACAATGCAACCATGAGCACCGCAATGAATATTCCAAATCCAAGCGACAATCTCAATGGTATGGTAAATCGCCATTTGCGCATTATTCTTGAGGGAATTTGGTTTTGAATTCTTGTTGAAGTTGATTGAATTGCTCATCATTGCCAATGGCACGGTAGATAAACATCAATGCTTTGTATTGCGTGGCGCTTTTGGGGCAATCGTTGAAAGTGGCTTGCGCGTAAGGGAGTGCTTGATGAAAAAGAGCCAGGGCATCATCCTGAATTTTCATCAAGGCATCAAATTCAATTTTTGCATCAATCTGTTTGATTTTAAATACACCAATGTTGTAATAAATGATGGCGATGTTGTTCATGGCCTCACAATCTGTGGGGTCCTCTTTCAATATTTTCTCATAGAGCTGAATGCACCTGTTGAGCCACTCCAAAGCATCGACATCTGCTTCCCAGAACTCGTAGTATCGTTCAGATTTTCTTTTTTCAAATTCAATTCTTAGTGCGCGTGAAGATTGTGGTGTGATGCTTTTGTTGTTCCAAGATTCAAAATAGTCATAGGCAGCATCAGCGCTGTTTTCATTGCCCTGTTGAAATTGTTTGGCCTTCAGCAGTGCATCGTTGTATAGGGTGCTGATGATATACTTCTGGGCCTTATTGATGTTTTCTATCAATAGCTGATCTTGATTAAAATTTAGTTTCAAAGCTTCATCAAAAGCCAATAATGCATTTTCACGGAATTGTTTACTGGGTTCCAATTCAGGTGTCAATTTGTAATTTTCTTTCAGAAAAAAGCCCAGTGTATAGTGCGCATAGGACTCATTGTTTTCTTGTTCAATGACCTTGTACATTTTTTGTAAAGCGGCACTGGCGTTTTTATTTTTTTCATAATCAACCACCACAGCATCAGTCAAGGCGTGTTGTCCCCAACCATGAGAGAGCAGCAATCCAATGATTACTGTGAGAACTGTATTTTTTATTGATTGACGCGCCATTGCATGATTTTTATTCCTGGTTGTATTTGGTCCTCATTCATTGCTACTTCATTCAATTCATAACGGACACTGCCATTGACAGATTTGAAGTTGATGTGTGCGCCGCTCGATAGCGCCCCTTCCCAATTGCTGACCATCAAGGTTGATTTTTCTTTCAGCAATTTTTGAATTTGACTCCAATCGCTTTTTTTGGTTTTGTCCACATATACCAAATGGGTGTTGACGGGAATGCTTTGCGCATTGTTGGTTTGCACAACCTCTATGGGCTGAAGTCCGATGGTTTGGTTTTTGTATTTTGAAACAAAATGATTATAGACGGCTTCGTTTCCAACAATGACAATTTTGAAGTTTCCTTTTTTCATTGAACTTGGCCATTGATTGTTATTGGCAAATTGATAGAGAAAGTTGGCCTCCATCATCGAGCGTGTATCGCTTTCATCAATTTTTTGCGCTAATAGTCCAAAGGAGATGAACATCCCCAGCAATACCAATGATACTTTCAGAATGGTCTTGGACATATTACGAAAATAGGGGCCTAAGCCCCTAAATTTCAATGCTGAAGAGCCATTCCATACACGATGGAATGTTAATTCAATTACTTGCCATTGCCTTCATTCACCGCAACGGTTTCCAAATCGCGGTCGAATAAATAAAGGCTGCTTTTTTCGTCTCCCAAAAGGTGCAAACGGTCTAGAATATTGCGTGCCAGTGTTTCCTCTTCAATCTGTTCTGAGACGTACCACTGCATAAAGTTGTGTGTGGTATAGTCTTTTTCTTTGAGACACACATCTACCACTTTATGAATTTCCATGGTTACTTTTTGTTCATGGTTGAGCAAAGCGGTAAACACATCTTTCAAATTTTTGTAAGGCAATGCAGGTTTGCCGATGGCGGGAATGATGGAATTGCCTCCGCGGTCGTTGACAAATTTGACCAGCTTTAACATGTGCATTCTTTCTTCATCGCTATGGGCATATAAGAATGCCGCAGTTCCTGGGAATCCTTGGCGCTCGGCCCAAGTGGCCATGGCCAAATAGGTATGGCTGCTCTCTGCTTCAACCAAAATTTGGTCATTGAGTGCTTTTTCTACTTTTTTATTGATCATGTTTTTTTTTGCAAAGTTACGGTTGAGGATATATTTGATCGCTCAACAAAGGTTAATTCTTATTGATATAAAATCTTTGGATGGAAAATGCCTTGGGTATTTCAGCTCCCTTTGTCAAATGCTCAATGAGGTAATGCGCCATGAGTGGTGCTTGTAAAACCCCTTTGGTGCCTAAGCCATTGAACAGTCCAAATTGCGGTTGATCGGGCAATGCTCCAATGATGGGGTTTCTGTCTATGACAGTAGGGCGCAATCCTACTTGTACACTTTCAACATGGAATGCAATGGGCATATATTCCTTCAACTTCCTTGTCAGTTCATCCACAATGTTATCGTCCACGGTGGTGTCGGATTTCTCCCATTCATAGCTGGATCCAACGCGAAGTCTATGGTGATCTACAGGAATGGCAAAGTTGCCATAATGTACAATGTTTCGGGGAATGGCTTGATCTGTTTTTATTGACAATACATGTCCTTTGTTAGGAATGATTCGGATATTTTGAAACACTTCAGGCAGTGCGGCCAATCCGGTGCAAAAAATGATGTGGCTATAGATTTTCTTCGTTTCTTGATCTGCTATCCGCTCTGCAATTTCATTTTTACCCAGATTCAAATATTGTTTGCTTTTTTGAAAATGTTTTCGTGTGTTTTCCAAAAATTCGGGAACATTCAGCCAGCCTGATGTTAACACACTACCGCTTTGAAAAGTCTGTTGCCAGAGCGGTAGTTTTTCGTCGGGTACCCCTAGTAAATTTTCGTATTTGGTTAAGATGGATTTCATGTCCCAGTCCCGTCCATATTGTGCATCAGGGAAAATTCGGTGAATGCAGGAGTGGTGAAAACAGTTTGTGTCAAGCAGCACATTGCATCTTTCAAAAAAAGTTGTGCAATGATGCAACAAATCATGGATGTGTTCCGGTGCGGTTATCCGCTTGAACGAAACGGGATTCCACAAACCCGCCGCGTATTTCGATGAGCAGTATTGCGTCTCATCATTCCAAATTTCAAAGTCTATTCCCTGGTGTTGGCATTGGAGGGCCAGCACACTTCCGGCCAAGCCCTGTCCAATGATCAACCATTTTTCGTTCATTGGATTACGTTGAGACGTCTTCCAATTTTAGTAAAAGCAGAAACGGCACGATCGATATGCTCTGGTTCGTGAGCTGCAGACAATTGAACCCTTATACGCGCTTGTCCTTTGGCTACAACTGGATAGAAGAATCCAATAACATATATTCCTTCTTTCAACAAGGCGTCTGCAAAATCTTGTGCCAATTTTGCATCGTATAGCATCACGGGAACAATAGCGGATTCTCCATCTTTGATGTCAAATCCGGCGGCCTTGATTCCTGCTTTGAAACGTTGAATATTGTTTTCCAATTTGTCGCGCAAAGTTGTGGTAGAAGACAATAAGTCAAATACCGCAATGGATGCCCCAACGATGCTTGGCGCCAAACTGTTGGAGAAAAGATACGGACGACTTCTTTGACGAAGCATTTCGATAATCTCTTTTTTGCCAGTGGTAAAACCACCCATCGCTCCACCCAATGCCTTTCCTAAAGTTCCAGTGATGATGTCCACTCGGCCCAATACATTGCGCAATTCAACGGATCCTCTTCCAGTGGCTCCAATGAATCCAGTAGCATGACATTCATCTACCATAACCATCGCGCCGTATTGTTGTGCCAAGTCACAAACTTTATCCAACTGAGCAACAGATCCGTCCATGGAGAATACGCCATCGGTAACAATCAACTTGAAACGGGCATTGGAAGCTGCTTTGAGTTGCGCCTCCAAATCTTCCATGTTGTTGTTTTTGTATCTGAAACGCTGTGCCTTGCAAAGTCTAACACCATCAATGATTGAGGCGTGGTTCAACTCGTCACTAATGATGGCATCTTCATCGCCCAATAGCGGTTCAAAAACGCCTCCATTGGCATCAAATGCCGCAGCGTAAAGGATGGTGTCCTCTGTATGTAAGAATTCAGCTATTTTGCTTTCTAGTGTTTTGTGAATGTCTTGGGTTCCGCATATGAAACGAACACTGGACATGCCGTATCCATGAGTATCTATTGCATCCTTAGCCGCTTGAACCACCATGGGATGACTGGATAAGCCAAGATAATTATTGGCGCAAAAATTCAAAACCTCATGACCTTCAGTGGTATTGATGACAGCATCTTGAGGTGTTGTGATGATGCGCTCGCGCTTGAAAAGCCCAGCCTCTTGAATGGCCAATAATTCTTTGGCCAAGTATTCTTGCATTGGATAACTCATGACACAAAAATAAGTAAATTAAGGTTGAAAAAAGGTTTGAAAAAGACCTTTGCTCGATTAAATCATCAATGATTCGCAGGCTTGCTTTGCCGCAACTTGTTCAGCTGCTTTTTTTGAATTTCCTGCTCCTACACCCAAAGAAACTTGATCAATTTTTACAGCAATGGTATACAAACTTGCACCACTGTTTTGTTGATGAGAAAGGACATCAAATGTCAGCGTCTTCTTGTTTTTCTGACACCATTCATGCAATCTGCTTTTGGCGTCTACTTCATCATGGATGGTTTCTGTTAATCCGTATTGAATGAGGAATTTTAGAATGATGCTTCGGGTGTCATTGTAGCCTTTATCCAGATAAATGGCGCCCACCAAGGCTTCCAGCGCATTGCCGAGCATACTCTCATGAATTTCTTGGTTTCCCAATTCAACCTCGAGCATGGATCTGATGCCGATTTTCTCACCAATTCGATTGAGATTTTCCCTGCGGACAACCTTGCTTTTCATTTTGGTGAGTTCACCTTCTGTTTGGGTTTTGTAGGTGTCAAATAGATAGTGGGCTAGGATTGAATCAAGAATGGTGTCTCCTAAAAATTCAAGGCGTTCGTTGCTCTGTTTTGTTTTTTTATTGAGTTCATTGAGTGATGAACTGTGGCGGAGCGCTTCACGGTACAACGCAGGTTGACGTGTAGAAATATGAAAGGCGCTTCTCAAGAAATTTTGAAGCGCCTTATCTGTTTTTTTAAAAAGTAGAATATCGACTATCCTTCCCATTTTTTGAATACTGCGGACGTATTGTGTCCACCAAATCCAAAGGTATTGCTCATGGCCACGCGAACTTCTCGGGCTTGGGCTTTATTGAAAGTGAAATTCAATTTGGGATCTAACTCAGGATCGGGATTGGTAAAATTGATGGTGGGAGGAACAATGTTGTTCTTCACAGCCATGATTGTAGCAATGGCTTCAATGGCACCGGCAGCTCCCAACAAATGTCCCGTCATGGATTTTGTACTAGAGATGTTCAGTTGATAAGCATGTTCACCAAATACATGTTGAATGGCTTTGGCTTCTTGCACATCACCCAATGGCGTAGAAGTTCCATGAACATTGATGTAATCAATATCTTCAGGTTTGATTTCGGCATCTTCCAATGCAGCGCGCATCACGTTCAATGCGCCCAATCCTTCTGGATGAGGAGCTGTGATGTGATAAGCGTCTGCGCTCATGCCTCCGCCGATAACCTCAGCGTAAATATTTGCACCTCTTGCCAAAGCATGATCCAATGATTCCAAAATCAAACAACCACCTCCTTCACCCAACACAAATCCATCTCTGGTTTGGTCAAATGGTCGAGACGCAGTGCTGAAATTTTCATTGTTTTCAGACAATGCTTTGAGTGCATTGAATCCACCAACACCGGCCTCTGTAATGGCCGCCTCAGAACCCCCGGTAACAAAAATATCCGCCTTTCCCAGACGAATGTAATTGTAGGAGTCAATGATGGCGTTGTTGGACGAAGCACATGCCGAAACAGTGGTGTAATTGGGACCTCTGAACCCATATTGAATGGAGATAAAGCCAGAAGCTATATCTGCAATCATTTTGGGAATGAAGAAAGGATTGAAACGGGGTGTTCCATCACCGTGGGCAAAATTGAAACACTCCTGTTGGAATGTATAGAGCCCACCGATGCCTGAACCCCAGATAACACCTATTCTGTCTTTGTTTACTTTTTCAAGATCAATACCGCTATCCTCTACAGCTTGCTTGGCCACAACCATGGCATAGTGCGTATAGGGATCCATTTTTCTAGCTTCCTTTCTTTCAATGTGATCCTCGATGTTAAAACCTTTCAGTTCACAAGCGAAGCGTGTCTTGAATTTTGAAGCGTCAAATCTTGTAATAAGATTTGCCCCGCTTGTTCCAGCAAGCAGGGCATTCCAATACTCGGGTACTGAATTTCCTAGAGGCGTAAGCGCTCCTAATCCAGTAACAACGACCCTTTTTAGTTCCATAAGGAAAGGGTAATAATGTTTTTAATTACTTGTTGCTTTCGATGTAATCGATGGCTTGACCAACGGTTACGATTTTCTCAGCTTGGTCATCTGGAATAGCAATGCTAAATTCCTTTTCGAATTCCATGATCAATTCCACGGTGTCCAAAGAGTCTGCACCCAAATCATTGGTGAAGCTTGCTTCACGCTTCACATCTGCTTCATCCACACCGAGTTTGTCAACGATGATGGCTGTAACTTTCTTTGCAATTTCTGACATATCTGTCGATTTTTAATTGGTTAAACGCGACCAAAAGTAATATTTTTTATTGAATTGAAAATTTTTTTTTTCGATTCGGTCATTTTTCTTGAAATATTTGCTCTGTGGAAAACGATGCAAGGTTCAGTAGACAGAGGAATATCCCTTTTTTAGATGCCGCTCAGCAACAGCAATGGAGTAAAAAGAAAATTTTGATTTTGGGTTGTGGTGGCCTTGGTAATGGTGTTTTAATGAGTTTGGCCAGAATGGGGTTTGAGGATTTTGTATTGATTGACGGCGACAAGGTGGAGTTATCCAATCTTCACCGTCAGTGGATGTTTTCAGAGGATCAGTTGGGTATTTCCAAAGTAAAGGCAGCTGAAGCTTGGTTGAAATGTTTTGCCCCAAAAGCCCAATGCCTGATCATTGATCAATTTGTTTCGACTCATTTTGACGAATCATCCATTCCGGATGATATCGATGTTGTTTTGGACTGCACGGATCAAGTCTCAGCCAAATATTGGACCGAGGGATATTGTAAAAGAAAAAATATACCCTGGGTAATGGGTTCAGTGGAGCAGTGGGAAGGTCAGGTAAGCGTTTTTGAATATCCAGATGAAAATGGAGTGAAATGGTCCTACTCTCAGTGGGTCGGTGCTGGATTGAAGGACTATATGGTGGGTTCTTGTGAGCAGCGCGGTGTGTTTCCCCCCGTTGTCCAATGGATTGCTCAAATGCAGGTTTTGGAAACATGTCGCATATGCAATTCCCTGCCTGTTGCATTCTCCGGGAAAATAGGCTACTGGAATATGTGGACCAATACACACCTGAGTGTTCAATTCAATGGTGTCTAAAATCCAATTGAAGTTTTTAAGTTTCATGGATTGTCTTTATCATTGTGCATGCGTTGGTTGATTTTGACAGATGGAATAAGTCCCTTTGAAATAGGGGGAATGCAAAAGCACAGCTACAATCTTACCAAGCAATTGTTGCTCAATGGAGAAACGGTGACCCTGTTTCATTGTGTGACCCGTTCCAAGAAATTGCCAACAGCGGACGAAGTTTTTTCAGCCTTGGGATGTGATGAATCGGCGTTGAAATTTTTAACGGTAAAGGCCTTCCCATTTCCAAGCTTGGGAAATATGCCCGGACATTACATCAGAGAATCTTATTTGTTGAGTTGTCATTATTACCAATCTATTCAAGAAACACTGAGTGAGTTTGACGTTGTGTTTGCGCAAGGATTCACTGGATGGAAATTTATAGAGGAAAAAAGAAAAGCAAAGGGCAAAGCTGTGCCTATTATCAATCACTTTCATGGCTTGGAAATGTTTCAAAAAACTTATGGTTGGCGCAGTGCCATTCAGAAGTGGATGCTGCATGGTGTAGCCAAATGGAATGTGTGCAATGCTGATGCAACGATTTCTTTGGGTGGAAAAATTACGGATATCTTATTGCAATTGGGAATACCCGATAACAGGATTTTAACCATTTCAAGCGGAGTAGATGAGAATTGGTTTGTCCAGCAACCTGCTCCCAAAGGAAGTGTTCCAAAAATTTTATTTGTCGGTAGATATGAGCGAAGGAAAGGGTTGAAGGAGTTGATACGGGCATACAAGTTGGTGCTGAAAAACAAGAAGGAAGTTCAATTGTCCATCGTGGGCCCCATACCTAATCACCTGAAAGACCATCAATCAGGACTGGAATATTTTGGAGAAGTGAAAGATGAACTTCAGATGAAACGAATCATGGATGAGCATCACATATTGATTGTGCCGTCTATCTCAGAGGGCATGCCAACCGTTATTTTGGAAGCCATGTCCAGAGGGCTTGCCATCATTTGCACAGATGTCGGTGCCAACAGAGTTATGGTGAACGAAGAGAATGGATGGCTCATTGATCATGTTTCTATTTCGGAGATTTCGCAGCGGTTGCAGAATGTGTTAGATTTGGATCAGCGCAAACTGAATCAAATGGGATCGACATCATTGGAAAAGGTCAAACAGAATTGGGGTTGGTCAAAAGTTGGATTAAATCATATTAACGCCATAGGTGGATTTTTACAGTCGAAAAAATGAAGAATCTTTTCAAGTTTTTTGTTTTTCTCCATATTTTTTTTAGCGCCTTGGTATTGTTTAAAACCCCGGTTGAGTTTTACCCTGGTTATATTTCTTATGTTTTCTTGCCTTTGTTTTTTGCCAAATATGGTCCCCCGGTTATTCCCCTGATTATCTTTTTGTTCTTTTATATAGTTGGATTGTTTTTTATACCATCAGAGCTTAATACACTTCAGCAACTCAATAAGGTGTCTTTGGGTTTCTTTTTTTCATTGTCCTTTTTTGATTACGTGATGCGTGGTTTTGATTTTGATGTGAAGGAAATTTTTAAGTTTTATGTGAAGTGCGCCATGGTGGTTAGCGTGATTGCGTTGGTTCAATACGTGACTTATCAGGTTGGATTTGCACCCGGATACAACTACCGTTGGTTGTTTAATAAATGGGGTGTTATCGTTGGGGAAGGCGGTATCAGAATCAATTCGCTTTTTTCTGAACCTGCTTATTATGCTTCATCCATGGCGCCTGCTTTTTTTGTAGCGGTTTACAATGTTTTAAACCGCAAATCGCCGGTATTCATAACTGTTTTTCAGAGTGTGTTGATCATCATGGCTTATCCGTTGACCCGAAGCAGTGTGGGAATGTTTGGTATTGTACTTACATTGATTTTATTGGTGATCAATTCTGGATTTATTCGTTATGGTTTGATTGCAGCGCCAGTGTTGTTTTTTGGATTTAATTATGCCTATACCAACGTTGTCGATTTCAGAGATCGCGTTGATGGAACCTTTGAGATTTACAATACAGGTAACGTTTACAGTTATGATATCCACGGAAGTAGTTTTGTATTGTACAATCACACGCACATCGCAACGGAGAATTTTAATGCTCATCCCTTGTTTGGAACGGGACTGGGTTCTCACGAAACGGCTTTCAATAATTACTCGCTCACCAATATGCAAGGTGTTGTGGATATTGAGTTCAACAAGGCGGATGCCAACTCAATGGCGTTGCGACTAATGTCTGAGACAGGACTTGCCGGATTGATGCTCTTTGGTTTGTTTTTTCTTTTGAATTGGCTCATTAAACCTTTTGCTGTTGATGAAGAATATTGGATCATTAACAATGCTTGTTTCTTGATTATTTCACTTCAGCTGCTGCGTCAAGGCAATTACTATTATTGTGGGTTCCCTCTTTTTATTTGGTTGTATTATTATTCAAAGAAAAGGAATAAAGAAGAAAAGATTCCTGAGGTGAAAGAATTCAAATTCAAGGCCAATGTCTAGTAAAGTGGTTTTTCTCATGCGCGAATTGTCGGGTTATTTTGTATCCTGCATTCAGCATTGGAAGGGAACTTTTGAGGGAGAAGTATATGTGGTCTACTGGCCCATTCATCAGGACGCGCCATTTCAGTGGCAAATGGATTCCAGTATCCACTGGATGGAGAAATCAGCGTTTTTACAATCACACAATCAAGATGTATTTTGGCAAAAAACACAACACCTCTTTGTGGCGGGATGGGGAGATGGTGATTACAATGCAATAGTGAAAGGGAATCCAGGTATTTCTAAAACCATTTTGTTTGATACCCAATGGACGCCTTCGTTGAAAATGCACTTGGGTCGATTTTGGTTGTATTTTAAAATCATTCGACACTTTGAATCAGCATGGGTTCCGGGGAAAAGACAACGTGATTTGGCAACCAATTTGTTTTTCAAATCGAATCAAATTTTCAGTCATTTTTACGTAGGTGATCAAATGCTTTTCGATCAGCCAAAGATCCATGGTTTTGAAAGTAAAAATGAGCTGAATATAGTTTTTGCAGGAAGGTTGATTCACGAAAAGGGAATACTTCCTTTGATTCAACAGTTCATAGAAACAATGAATGATGCGCCCTTGTTGAATTGGCATCTTCACATTTGCGGTACGGGGCCGTTATCCCAGGAATGCCCTTCTCACCCTAGGGTGACCTATCACGGTTTTGTTCAGCCCAAGGATTTGGCTTTTCTTTTTCAACGAATGGACATTTTTGTTTTGCCTTCATTGTACGAACCATGGGGAGTTGTGGTTCATGAGGCTGCTTTTTCAGGATTGCCTTTGATCGTGTCAGATTCGGTTGGTGCTGCAGATGATTTTGTCGCTGATGGGATCAATGGCTGGGTGTTTTCTAGCGGTGATGTGAAAGCAGTGATGGATCGTATACGCAAGTTTGATCAGTTATCTTCAGAAGAAAAGCTTGCAATGTCGCAGAAAAGCCGAACATTGGCCAGAAGCATTGTAATGGAAAATTGGACTACATCAGCCAATCAAATCTTAAATGAAATGCCATGTGCGGAATAGCGGGAATCTTTGATCGCCATGCAAAAACAGAAGAGCGTTCATCTTCTCTGCAAGCCATGATGTCTGCCATGCTGCATCGCGGAAATGATGACAGTGGTATATTTCAAGATGATGCCGTTTCATTGGGCCATCAGCGCTTGTCCATCATTGATACCTCGATGGATGGCCATCAGCCCATGTTGTCCGTGGATGAAAATGTTGTCGTGGTTTTTAATGGTGAGATATACAATTACATTGAATTAAAAGAGGAGCTTTCCTCCAACTATACTTTTAAAACGCAATCGGATACGGAGGTCATCTTGGCAGCCTATCGGCGGGATGGTTTGAACTTTGTGCACCTGTTGAATGGCATGTTTGCCATTGCCATTTGGGACAAGGTGAAAGAGAAACTTTTTTTGTTTCGTGATCGATTGGGCGAGAAGCCGTTGTACTATAGTACTATTGAGCATGGATTGCTTTTTGCTTCTGAGATTCGGTCCATATTGGCTTCTGGTCAAGTAAAGCGCAAATTGAATCATGAAGCATTGAACACCTATCGGGTGTATCAGACAGTTTGGAATCCGGATACCATCATTCAAGGTATTCAAGCATTACCACCTGGACATCGGTTTGAAGTGAATGCGGATGGAAAAGTGGCCATTGAATGCTATTGGAGCTTGAATCAGATTCAACCCGTGAATGAAACATCTCATGCAGAGGCAAAGAAGATGGTTCGTCAGGAATTGGAGCGCAGTGTCTCCTGGCGCATGCGGGCGGATGTTGATTTTGGTGCTTTTTTATCCGGTGGCTTGGATTCCTCTATCGTGGTGGCCCTCATGGCCAAGCAATCGGAACGCCCCATAAAAACCTTCTCCATTGCTTTTGAAGAAGAAGAGTTTGATGAAAGTGAATATTCCAATCTCATTGCTTTAAAGTACAAAACAGATCATACCCGTTTGTTGCTTTCACCCAATGATTTCTTGAAAAATATTGAACCCGCCTTGAAGGCAATGGACCATCCCTCTTTGGATGGAATCAACAGTTATGTGGTTTCCAAAGTGACCCGTGAAAAGGGTGTCAAGATGGCCCTTTCGGGTTTGGGTGGCGATGAGTTGTTTGGTGGTTATCCCATTTTTGAAAGGCTTTGCCGATCGGCCTCTTGGAGGAAATTTTTACCGCAATTGAAAAACATTCCTGGATTTTCCTTCATCAAAAACCGTTGGAACATCATTCAGCAAGAAAAGATTCAAACCATGGTCTCCAAGGGGAAATGGGAAAGTTCGTTTTTGTATGCCTTGGATCGAAGCGTATTACCTGCTCAATTTCCTTTGCCTTTCGATAATAACTTTTGGTCAGATTCTCCCAAGACACATTTGATGCGCAGTCTTTCCATTGCCGAAATGAAGTCGTATATGCAACATGTTTTGCTTCGCGATGCCGATCAAATGAGCATGGCCAGCACGTTGGAAGTGCGTGTCCCATTGATTGATCACCAATTGGTGGAGAAAGTAATTGCCCTCCCAGATGCATTGAAGCGAGGAAAGTACCCTAAGCAGTTGCTTATCGATTCATGTAAGGATCTTATTCCTGAAAGTATTTATAACCGAAAGAAAAAAGGTTTTGCCTTTCCTTGGAAAGCATGGATGCGCGGGCCATTGCGCGATTTTTGTGGTCAACACTTACAACGCATTGCGGGTCAAGAGGAAATAATTGATTTGTCTTTAATGACAAAGTGGGAAGGGTTTGTGAATGGCTCGGATGCTTATCCTTGGAATTATTTCTGGCATTGGATTGTCTTATCTTATTGGATGGAGGAGAACAACATTGAGTGGTAGAATTTTTATCATAACAGAATGGTTCAGCCCCGGCTACAAAGCTGGAGGCCCAATCCGCTCTATCCAGAACATGGTTGAGGCGCTTCCCTTTGAATTTTATATTTTAACCACCAATCGGGATTGGGGAAGTGATGCTCCTTATGCTGATGTGCCCTGCGGTCAATGGCAGCAGCACAACGATCATACACGTGTTTGGTACCATGGTGAACAACAGCTGAATGCCAATCTCATCAAGGAGTTAATGGAGGAAGTCCAACCCTCGGTGTTGTATTTGAATTCTATGTTTTCGTGGTCTTTTACCTGGCGACCCATTTTGACCGCCAAGAAAATGAATTTTTCTGGAAAGATCATTCTCGCGCCTCGCGGCATGCTGCATCCCAATGCCATGATGATCAAAAGCCTGAAAAAAAAGTTGTTTTTAAAGTGTATTCAATTTTTGGATTGGAGCAAAAATCTCCACTGGCAAGCGACGAGTGAGGAAGAGGCGAAATACATACAAGCACATTTTGGCCAAAAGGTTTCTTTGTCCATCACAGAGAATTTGCCCACTTTTTCACTGTTCAAGTCCCCATCTGAGCAAGTCAAAAACCGTTGGCTCATGGTCAATCGACTCAGCCCAGAGAAAGGAGTATTGGAAGGATTGCAATGGTGGGTGAGTCATCCCATATCAAAAGTGGCGAGCTTAACCATCATTGGACCAGCGTCAAATGCAAGCTATCAAGCACAGGTCGAAAAAATCATTCAAGATCATCCTGAAAGAAAGATGGTGTGGTTGGGTGATTTGCCGCCAGCAAGGGTTACAGAGTGGATGCAGCAAAGCGATTTTTTCTACGCACCAACACGAGGAGAGAATTATGGTCACGCTATCGCTGAGGCTTTGTTCATGGGATTGCCCGCTGTTGTGGCCAATGGAACACCATGGCAAAAATTGAATGAGAAAAAATGGGGATGGAACTTCGCACACCATGAATCTGCCTTGCACAAGGTGCTGGACGAAGTGATGTCCTTGCCATCTAATCAATACCAAGAAATGCAGAGTGCCTTGCAAGTGGCGCGGGAGGAGGAGACAAAAAAAATCCACAACAGTCAGTCGTGGATTTTGTTATTCGGTACAAAATATTTTATGACGCCAAGCAAGCTTTGACCATCTCGCTAATGGCTTTACCATCTGCTTTTCCGTTCAAAGATTTGGAAGCGACACCCATTACCTTACCCATGTCACCAGGGCCAGCAGCACCTACTTGCGCAATGATTTCTTTCACAGCTTTTTCCAAATCCTCAGTACTCATGGGTTGAGGAAGATAAGCTTGAATCACGGCTGCTTGTTTTTGTTCTTCTTCCACCAAATCCTCTCGACCTTGGGTTTTGAAAATCTCAATGCTCTCCATGCGTTGCTTGTTGAGCTTGGTCAAGATGGACATGACTTTATCGTCTGTGACTTCTGATGAACCATCTTTGGTGGCTTCCAATAATATCTTGGATTTGATATCGCGCAAGGCCATTAGTTTTTCCTTGTCACCGCCTTTCATGGCTGTTTTGATATCCTCGTTGATTTGATCTGCTAAATTCATATTGTTGTGTTTTATATCAATCCAAAATGTTTCACGGCCATTTCTACAATATTGTCTCCAATGGCCAAAGAAGCTGTTGCCGCTGGCGAAGGAGCGTTCAATACGTGGATGCTGTGATCGGTGTATTCAATTCTGAAATCATCGCGGGTATCTCCATCCTCGCGTAACAACAACGCACGCACTCCTGCACGACCAGGGACGATGTCCTCCATGGCCAAATCAGGAATCAAGCGCTGCAAGGTTTTCAAGAACAGTCTTTTTGAGAAGGCTCTTCTGTATTCGTCCAATCCATATTTCATGTTGCCCATGAACAAGCGCCATGTTCCAATGTATGACAATGCGTCAATGGTATCGCGCAAGCTGAAATCCGTCTTGCCATATCCTTCGCGCTTGAAAGTGAAAACAGCATTGGGTCCGCACTCGATGGATCCATCTGTCATGCGCGTAAAGTGCACGCCCAAGAAGGGGAACTCAGGGTTAGGAACAGGGTAAATCAAATGTTTCACTTTGTGCTTGGCATGATCGGCCAATTCATAATAATCACCTCTGAAACCAACTACTTTTTCTTTGAGCGCCACACCATCTTTTTTGGCCAAACGATCCGCTTGCAAACCGCCACAGACAATCAAGTACTTGCATTGGTATTCTCCTTTGGATGATTTCACTTTGGTAAAACCGCCATCACGTTCAAAGCCGATGACTTCTTCTCCCAGGTTCACTTTGCTGTTGTTGTTCATGCCAACGCCCAAATCGCACATCACCTCTGTGGCTCTTCTGAAATCAATGATTCCAGTGCATCCCACATGAACGCCATCGATACCTTTGACGTGGGGTTCAATCTCACGGATTTGATCCGGACTTACACGCTGCATGCCCTCGATGCCATTGGCCACACCACTCTGATAGATTTTTTCCAAGAAAGGCAACTCGGATGCATCAGCAGCAACGATGAGTTTTCCGCAAACATCGTGGGGTACGTTGTATTGTTTGGCAAAATCAACCAACTCTCTGCGTCCATTAACACAGTTCACCGCTTTGAGCGAACCGGGTTTGTAATATATACCACTGTGGATCACGCCGCTATTGTTCCCTGTTTGATGATCAGCCAAACTATTTTCTTTCTCAATCAACAATATGTCAAAGTTGGGAAATCGGCGTTGCATTTTGTAAAAGGTAGCAGCGCCTACTATTCCTCCTCCTACTATGATGATGTCAAATGACGTTGTCATGTGCAAATTTTCTTTGGACAAAAGTAAGATAGACATAGGTTAAATGATTACATTTCCCCTATGAATCCACGTAAGAAAATTCAAAATGCCTGGGGCATGTATGACTGGGCCAATTCGACCTATAATTTGGTCATCAGCTCGGCCATTTTTCCCATCTTTTATGGGGCGGTAACGTCGGTGCGCAATGCGCAGGGTGAGATCATCGATG
The DNA here is from genome assembly GCA_947442505.1 of Flavobacteriales bacterium. Lineage (GTDB taxonomy): Bacteria > Bacteroidota > Bacteroidia > Flavobacteriales_D > Sanyastnellaceae > CAMCTV01. Next base: position 65,072 of record CANEVR010000007.1, read on the forward strand.
ACCGTGTACAACTCTTTGGCCTCACCCTAAAAAACACAGAAGCCTTGTCCTATGCCTTGGCTTTTTCTTTGGCTGTTGTGAGTGTCTTGGTGCCCATGCTTTCAGGGATTGCGGATTACTACCATTTGCGCAAGCGATTCTTGCAAATCTTCTGTTACATCGGAGCAGCTTCCTGTGTGTCTTTGTACTTCTTTGATCCTGCCCATTTGGAATTGTCGTTCATCAGCATCATGTTGGCGTGTATTGGTTTTTGGTGTTCATACGCCTTTGCCAATTCTTTTCTGCCGCAGATTGCAGACAAGGACGAGCAAGACAAGGTCAGTGCGCGCGCTTATGCGATGGGTTACATCGGCAGCGTGAGTTTGTTGATTATGAACCTCATCGCCATCAAAGGTTTTGGCATGAGTGCCAGGTGGAGTTTTGTGAGTGTGGGCATTTGGTGGGCCGGTTTTGCACAAATCACTTTTTATCATTTGAAGGAAGAAGTGGTTCATATCAATGACGCTGGTGCATCATGGAAAAAGGGCTTCAATGAGTTGCGCAATGTTTGGGAGCAGATCAAAGAAATGACTTCGCTGAAGCGATACTTGGTGGCGTTTTTTGTATTCTCGATGGGGATACAAACCATCATGCAAATGGCGGCTTTCTTTGGAGAGAAGGAAATCAATTTGGATTCGGGACAATTGATCGTGGCCATTGTATTGGTTCAATTGATTGCTATTCCTGGCGCCATGTTGTTTTCATGGGGATCCAAGAAGGTTGGCAATATCCCCATGTTGATGTTGGCCTTGTTGGTATGGATAGGAGTCTGCGCATATGCCTATTACGGAGTGACCGAAGTGGTGACCTTTTACATCGCCGCAGGAGTGATAGGATTCATCATGGGAGGCACACAAAGTTTGGCGCGAAGTACTTATTCTAAATTTCTACCCCAGACCGATGACACCGCATCGTATTTTAGTTTTTACGATGTGACGGAGAAATTGGGATTGATCATCGGATTGTTTTCGTTCGGCTTTTTGGAAGGCACCTTTGGCACCATGCGCGCCAGCATCTTGGCCTTGGTGGTCTTTTTCATATTGGGCTTCGCCTTGTTGATGTTGGTCCCGAAGGAGAGGAAGGGATGAGGAGATGAAGGAATGAAAGGGATGAAGGGATGAGGTGATGAAGGATTGAAGGGATAAGAAAATCAAAAATTCTATGTAGGGGCGAATGGAAATTCGCCCTTTTTCGTTCAATCCATTCACCTTTTGCATAAACATACAGTTTCCAACCTGAAGGAATATTGAGCCCATGGAGAACCATTGGAGAGTTTACCTTACAATAATTACGGTAATCATTTGATTTACCGAATAAGTGCAATGGTAAATTATTTGTTTACTAACTATTGTAAATGAGTGTTTTTGTCAGGTGAACTGAATTTTTTCAAATGTTGGTTAAAACCGTTATGCCAAAACCCAATCAGGATTCAAATCCAGATTTCCCGGCCAACAGACGGTATTGTGATCAATGAATGCCTTTTTGAACAATTGTTCATCCTTCAATGGTGCAAAGGCCGGATATTGCAACAATGCTGCACAGTCCAACTCTTTGCTCACTTGGTTGTCAAAAACCACAACGAGTTTCCAATTGTCTTTGGTTTGAACGGATATGGGTTTCATTTTGATTGCGATTGAAAAGTGTTGTTGTTTTATTTTACAAATATCAAAAACAAATTTCAAAATGTCAAATTTCATATAAGGTGCAACTATTTTGATTCCGTTTCCTTAATGCTTTGTCTCTTTCTTGCCCGCAATTCCTGTAACGACGCCACCTGGCCCAATGGCTTTGATTGCTGCCCCAATTTCTTGTATGATTTTAATGCAATGGAGTAATCCTTTCGCGTCCTTTGCGCGTGCTTTGCAATCTCTGCGTTAAATGAAATGTTCATCGCAAAGCCCGCCGAGTACCCGCTAAGTCCGCAGAGAATTTTTTTATTTCATTAATCGTTTCAATACTTCCAAGGTAGTGTCTATCTCCTCCTTGGTGGTATAGCGTCCAAACGAAAATCTCACACTCGCTTGTCCTGGTCTTAATGCGTCAATGGCTGTGAGGACGTGCGACCCCTTGGTAGCTCCACTGCTGCAAGCACTGCCGCCTGATGCGCAGATGCCTTCCAAATCCAACAAGAACAAAAACATGTCGCTGTTGGCGTGCGCTGGAAAGGTGCAGTTCAACACCGTGTACAAACTGTCCGCCGATGCGCTGTTGCCATTAAATACAATGTCTGGAAAGGTTTCTTGCAAGCGCGTTTTCATGTATTGCTTCATCGCAATGATGTGCTGCTGGTGCTCCTCCAAATGGGAGTAGGCGAGTTCTAGAGCCTTGGCCAAGCCTATGATGCCCGAGATATTCTCCGTTCCGCCGCGCAATCCACGCTCTTGCCCGCCTCCTGTGATGTCGGCGTTGAGCTTTAATGTCTTGTTGATGTAAATGAATCCGACTCCCTTTGGGCCGTGAAACTTGTGCGCCGCTGCATTCAACATCATCACGGGTGTCTGCTGCAAATCAAAGGCATAATGTCCCATCGTCTGCACGGTGTCGCTGTGGAAGATGGCTTGGTACTTCTGACACATCTCCGCGACTTCCTGCAAGGGCAAGAGATTCGCTATCTCATTGTTGCCATGCATCAAGGTGACGTAACTTTTGGGATGGGCTTTTAACAGCTCTTCCAAATGTGTCAAATCCACATCGCCGTTGTCTTTTAAGTGAACGCAATGCAATTTCGCTTTTCCTTTCTGATCCAATAGCTCAGCGGTTTTCACAATCGCACTGTGCTCAATGGGGGTGGTGATGATGTGCTCACATCCCAAATCACGCACGGCAGCGTGCATCGCTAAATTGTCGGCCTCTGTTCCTCCACTGGTGAAATAGATCTCCCCAGGTTGGCAGTTCAAAGCCTTGGCTATGGTGCGGCGAGCGGTTTCAATGGCCGACTTGGTAACGCGTCCCAAATGGTGACTGGATGAGGGATTGCCAAAGTGATCTCTCAAGTATGGCGTCATCGCCTCAAATACTTCTGGTGCCAATGGTGTGGTGGCCGCGTTGTCTAAATAAATGCTTTTCATGCGATCGAAATGTCATTGATTTCTTGGATCCATTGTTCAGCCTTAGCATCGGCCATTTCTTGTGTCCCAGCCTCGGTATAAATGCGAATGATGGGCTCTGTATTGCTGCGGCGCAAATGCACCCAGTAGTCCGGAAAGTCAATTTTTAATCCGTCAATGGTGTTGATGTTCTCATGCCCAAACTTGGTCGTCAATGCAGCCAATATTTTCTCAGATGGCTTGCTGGGATCCAAATCGACTTTCTTCTTGCACATATAATAGGCCGGGTATGTTTTTTTCAATTCAGACAAGGGCATATTCATTTCTGCACAATGCGAAAGGAATAGGGCAACGCCTATCAATGCATCGCGACCATAATGCAATTCGGGAACGATGATTCCGCCATTGCCTTCTCCGCCAATCACCGCGTTGACCGCTTTCATTTTCTCGACAACATTCACCTCGCCAACTGCAGAAGCATGGTATTCGCCTCCGTGCTTCACCGTGACATCGCGCAAGGCGCGGGTGGAACTGAGATTGGAAACAGTATTTCCTTTGTTGTATTTTAGGACATAGTCGGCAATGGCGACCAGCGTGTACTCTTCTCCAAACAAAACGCCTTGCTCGTCAATGAAAGCCAAACGATCTACATCTGGATCCACGACAATTCCCAAATCGGCGCCTTGTTCGCGAATGACTTGGCAGGTTTCTACCAGGTGTTCAGCCAAGGGCTCTGGATTGTGGGCAAATCGTCCGTTGGGTTCTGCATTCAATACCGTGATGTGCTCGACACCCAACGCGCGCAGCAATTCAGGAATGAAAATCGATCCCGAAGAATTGATGCCATCAACCACCACTTTGAAATTCTTATTTGCTATGGTTGTCTTTTTTACCAATGGGTGTTTTAAAATGGCGTCGAGGTGGTAGCTCCAATCGATTTCTTTTTGAATGCTTCCCAATTGATTCACGTCTGCGAAATCAACTCCTTTTTCGGCCCATTCCAATACCTGTTGCCCCAAAGCAGCAGAGATGAACTCTCCTTTACTGTTCAATAATTTCAAGGCATTCCATTGTGCTGGATTGTGGCTAGCGGTGAGGATGATACCAGCATCCGCTTGGTAATGCGTCACAGCCATTTCTACCGTGGGAGTGGTGCTCAATCCCAAGTCGATGACCTTGGCGCCCATGCCCACTAGGGTTTGCGCAGCCAATGTGGCAATCATCTCACCCGAGATGCGCGCATCACGGCCAATGACGATGGTGATGTCTTTTTTATTCAATTGTGCTTGATGAACAGCACAGAAAGAAGCAGCGTATTTCACTACGTCCAAGGGCGTCAAATTGTCGCCTGGCATGCCTCCAATGGTTCCGCGAATACCGGAAATAGATTTTATCAGTGTCATAAGTCAGCGGTAAAAATACGCAAACTTTCATGGCGAAAAGCGTTACCTTAGAGGCATGAAACCTTGGCGGTGTATCGGTGTTGCCCTAACCTTTCTTTTGATGTCTGCTTGCAGAGAAAAAAGCAAGCCCGTCTTTGTGCGGGATTGGGATAAAATTGTTGCCAAGGATTCCCTGATTGTCCTCATCGAAAACAGCGCTTCTACTTACTTCAATTACCGTGACGAACAAAGGGGCTTTGATTATGAATTGATCAAAAATTTTTGCGAAGCACATCAGATTACCCCAGTCTTCAAAGTGATGGACAATGTCGATTCCATGTTTCAATACCTGAACGATGGAAGGGCAGACATTATCGCATCCAATATTACTCAAACTGCAGAACGGGATTCCTTTGTGTCATTTTGCTCCCCGTTGTATACAACAAAACAAGTTTTGGTTCAGCGTTGGGCTTCAAAGGATTTGAAGGAGAAATATCCTTGTGTGACAGATACCACTTCCCTGGACTCTATTTCCATAGGCGTTCATGCCTATTCTACTTTTCACAGTCGATTGAAGCAGATGGAGAAACAGTCAGGTAAGCCATGGAACATCATGACTGCTCCTGGTAAATATTCAACCGATGATTTGGTTCGATTGGTGGCGGAAGGAAAGATAGAAGTCACAGTGACAGACGCGAGTTTGGCGGGCATATTGAGCGAGGATTATCCCAATATTCAATATGATTTGTCCATCACCGTTCCTGAGCCCATTGCCTGGGTGGTGCGAAAAAATTCAGTTGTTTTAAAGGACAAAGTGAATGCTTGGTTGGCCAAGGAACGTGTGCAATGGTTGATTAAGGATTTGCGAAAAGAATACTTCAAGTCCAATACTACACATGTTGCTTTGTTTCATTCAGAAGTAACCATGCCCAAGATCAAGGGGAATCAGATTTCCAAGTATGATGCAAGTTTTAAAGATGCTGCCAAGTCCATTGATTGGGACTGGCGATTATTGGCCGCATTGTGTTATCAGGAATCCAATTTTGATCCTTCAGTGGTATCTCGCCATGGCGCTTTTGGTTTGATGCAATTGATGCCGGAGACAGCTTTGAAGTATGGATGTGATAGCACGGATACAGTGGCGGGCAATATCCAAGCTGGAGCGA